>CANKNL010000137.1 GCA_947483345.1 Chitinophagaceae bacterium
AGGTTATAATCTGCTTCTGCAATTGTATAATCCTGCTCTATCAACTGCATTTTTTCTGTCAGTTCATCAATCTGAATATTAAACTGAATTAAAGTATCGCGGGTACTTGAAATATCACGATGATCAGTGTCGAGCAGTTGTTGCAATTCTGCAATTCTAGCAGTGCTTGTTTCTTCCAAATGACTTAGATTCTCTATCTTATTCTGTAACAAAAAAACATGATTGGTCAGGTTGTTTATATCCTGTTGAATTTGTTTTATGGCCTGCTCCTTCAATTGCTCATTAAAGGCGATCACTTCATTGTGGTGTGTTTGAATAGTGGCTTTAAGTGTTTTAACAATGGCTTCCTGTGCAACAATCTCTTCAATTAATTTCTCCAGGTTTTTTGCACGGCCAATTTTCTTGCCTTCAAATAAACCAACACTGCCGCCGGTTAGCGAATATTTCCCCTTTACGTATTTCCCGGTCTTCTCAAGCAAAACAAAACTCTCCTGATTAGGGTTATCAGGACTATTGCGTAAGGCCTCTTCATTTTCTGCAATAAAAACATGGCCCAGTAAGTGTTTAGCAAGATTGGCATATTTGCTGTCGATCTCTATCACACTCAATGCCGGAATGGTGCCTTGTGGTGGCTGTTGTGTTTCAAAAGACGTAAACTTATCCTGTAAAAAAAAATTGGCTTTGCCTTTTTTCTGATCATCCAGTAAATGAATGGCCTGTAAACCTTCTTCCAGGTTATTTACAACATAATAATTAAGATAAGGTTCAAGTACATTTTCTACAGCAGCTCTAAAAGCTTCCTGTACATAAATAATATCACTTAAGAGTGGAGCGGTATGATTCCAGTTTGGATTATTATGTAAAAATTTTACACTCTCCGGATAACCTTCCATCGAATCAATTAAACTTTTCAGCAGATCATGCTCGTTTTTTTTGCTGTCTAATGTCCGATTTTCAACTGCCAGTTCATTGCGCAATCCTTCCATCTTATTCTGCGTTTGCAAAATCTGTTCTTTGGTGAATTCATGATGATCCTGTAACTGCTGCAGATCTGTTTTCTTTTGCTCGAGTTCTGTTTCTTTCTGTTTCTTATCCGGCTCTAATTGTAAAAGCTGATTCTGCCGCTGCGTTTTTTCTTCCTGTATTTGACCAATGCTGCGTTGTAAATTCTGGATTGAGGTATCAGCTACGGCCACTTTTTTCTCCGCTTCAAACTGGTCTCTTTGTATGGCCTGATTCTGTTTACGCAAATCATCAATGTGACTGCGTTTATCATCAAATATCTTACGTTTATCTTCTACTGCATTTTTAAGTTCAACCAATTTTGTCTCAAACTGTGTTAATAGAATGTCATCTTCATTAATTTGGTTTCCAGTAAACTGAATACTCTCATCCAAACCCTTTAATTGGCTGCCGGCTTTTTGTAAAAATTCATTTAAGCCCGTTTCTCTTTCTTTTAAATACTGCAGGCGCTGACCACTCAAGCTTTTTTCACTTTCCTTGCCACGTAAAGCATCCAGCATGTCGTTAAAGGCATGCTGCATGGTTTGTAAAGCCTTTTCTTTTTGTATCAGGTCAAGTTTTTCCTGCTCCAGTAAGGCTTCTTCTTTTGCAATGATCGTTTCCAGTTCAATGCGCTTATCAACTTCGGCTTTTTGCTTTTCATTAAGATCGTGATAGGTGATGTTAAAACCCTCGAGTGCCGCTTTAGCGAGTTCGATACTAACGTCTTTGTAATCGGCTTTTATTTCGAAGTATTTCTCTGCTTTTTTGGCCTGACTTTCGAGGCTTTTTAACTGATTATTGATCTCAAATAAGAGATCTTCAATACGTGCCAGATCCTGCTCAGTAGCATCTAATTTAAGTTTAGCTTCCTTTTTACGGGTTTTGTAGATACTGATTCCGGCAGCTTGTTCCAGCATTTTACGTCGGCTGAATTCTTTATCCTTGATGATATCATCTACCATGCCCAGCTCAATAATGGCATAACTGTCATTGCTGATTCCGGTATCCATAAACAGGTTATGGATATCTTTTAGGCGGCAGGCCACATCATTAAGCCGATATTCACTTTCCCCGCTTTTATAATATTTACGGGTTACAGTTACTGTACTGAACTCAGTAGGAAGCAGATTTTTGGTATTATCAAATGTCAGGCTTACCTCGGCAATACCACTGGCACTACGGGTTTTACTGCCATTAAAAACCAGACTTTCCAGATTTTCACTGCGCAGATTACTGATTTTATGTTCACCTATTACCCAGCGTATACTGTCTACTATATTGCTTTTACCACAACCATTTGGTCCTATTACACCAGTAATACCTTCATCAAAATTAAGTACTGTTTTATCGGCAAAACTCTTAAATCCTTTAATTTCTAAACTCTTTAAACGCACGTTTTTCTATATTTTAAGATTACCGGCAAATATAATGGAATGAAACTATAGAAAAGTTTGATTTTTTACAGCAAATGACCCTAGTTATTCACAGTTTAAAGACAGGAATTAGGATAGATCTGATGAAATACGGGCAAATTTTTGATCCGCTGGTTACCTGTTAACCTTACATTCCCTTTTTCTTTTTTTATTTGTGGGGTAACCCCTTTTAGTGTTTTAGCAAATGGAGCATTTTTTTAGCCATTTATAAGTTTGTAAATTTTAATTAAAAGTCATAATAATTTTTTCTTTCTATCCGTTTAGGTTACAGATTTCCTAATATTCTAAACCCTTAAAATTATTTTATGAAAACTAGATTAGTTTTAGTTGCAATGGCAATTTCTGTATTTGCAATCAGTTCATGTCAAAAAACCGACGTAACCCCATTAAAAAAATTAGATCAAACAGCTTCTGATGCAAGAAATATAAGAGCAGGCTTCTCAGGGGATTGTATTCCTATGCAGGCCTTATTAATTACTGACGAAAGTAGTAACGCAGGCTATATGAGTGTTGCTAACTCCGGCGACGGATTTATTAATGTAACCTATAACTGTGATAGTGGCTGGACTTTAATTAGAACAGATTTATATGTTGGCGATTGTGATTTAATTCCAATTGCACTTGATGGCACACCGGATATTGACAATTATCCCAATATTACAAAACATCAAAATGAAACCAGTTTTACTTATCAGGTCCCGGTTTCACTAATTCCGGTAGGAACTACAGGCTGTATTTCGGCTCATGCAACTATTGAAAAAATTGGAGTAGGTCAGGCTATTTCTGCCTGGGGTATCAACAAGAATATTACCACATCAGGCGCCGACTATTTATCATTTAGCTTTAAATATTGGAGTTGTGAATAAATAGGATTCATCAAGAACCACACAAAATGAACCGTTACTTTGGTGTAGCGGTTCTTTTTGTATAAACCAATTCAAAAAATCAAATCCATACCTGTTTGTAAACAAACATAATTGATGATCAGAGTAACTGTCCGGAAACTGTTTTTTTTACTTGATTGTAAGTAATTAGTGAAATTTTTAAACAGCTTTAACCAGACACACTGCAATCTCTGTTTTTTTAGTTACGAATTGATTCGTATATTTATCTCAAAATATACAAAAATGAGACTATTATTTATGCTTTTAGGTTTATCCGTTTCTGTTATGGCGATTGCTCAACCCAAAATATTAACCCAGGCTATGGTCATTACAAAAACAACCATTGTAGCTCCCGAAAATGACGAATTGCCGGTGCCTGCTTATAATGAAAGTGGTGAACAACTTAGAATCATACGTTTTGGTGGTGAGGGTGAAACAAAAACAACAACCTGGTTAAAAAATGACCTGATTAAAACTTTCTCAGAAAGTGAGATGGGCAGAACAACAGTGATAAGAGATCATAGTAAAAAAATAACGACTACCATTATGGAAATGATGGGTAAAAAATCGGGCTTTTTTGCAACAGATGAAGACCAACTGCAGATGCGTAAACAAATGGATAGTATGATGAGAAGCAGAGGTCAAACCGCCTCTGACCCCGGTTTAAATACCCCTCCTGTTTATGCCATTACCTATATAGATGAAAATAAAAATATAGCCGGCTTTAACTGTAAAAAAGCTTTTGTAATTGGAACCCGCTCAAACGGTAAATCTGATACCACAATCGTTTGGTATTGTCCTGATTTTAAAATACAAAATTTACCAAGCACAGGTGGCAGTGGCGGCGGATTTGGAGGTTTTAATGTGACATCAGCAACAAACGGTATGGAAGATTTAGCAGGGTTTCCTTTACAATACGAAAGAAATATGAATCGGGGCAGAAAAATGACCGTACAGGTAACCAAAATTGTTAATGACAAAGACGTGTCTGATAAAGAGTTTGAGATACCTAAAAGTATTGATGTAAAACCCATGAAAGACATGCAAACTGCTGGCGGGCCTGGTATGCAGATAAGAATTGGGGGGCAATAATGCTCTAAACAAAAACCCTCCTTTGTGGAGGGTTTTTGTTTAATATACTCTAGAGCTTTTCAACTTCAAGTTTTATTTTTTCATATTCTGCCACTTTAGCGGCATTCCCATTTAATTTATAAGCATTACTTAAGATTTCCAAAGCCAGCTTATAATTGGTCTTATCAGCAAATTTATATTCTTTTAAAACTGCCAATAACTTAACGGCTTCTTCAGCATAAGGAATACAATCGTTCATTGTTGATTTGGTTAAAGCGACCAGTTCTTTCTTTAATTTTACTTCTTCCGGCTTGGTCCCTTTAATTTTTGCAACCTGTTCCTGTATCTCATAGGTTTTACTATAATATAAATTAGCTAACTGCAGATTGGCTTCTATGGTTGATTTTATTGAAATGGCTTTTTTAAAGGATGCTTCCAATTTCTTTTTATAAGAAGACAAATCTTTTCCTTTTGATTCTGCGCTGTTAATGAATTTATCAATTTCTATGGCATAATTATAATAAAGCACATAATTATTTGGCAGGCTTTGCGTTAATTCTTCATATTTATTCAGCAGGGCCTCGTTTTCAAGATCACCCAGTGCAAAAGCAATTTCCTGACTTTCCCAATACGGATTATCGATGGGGTAATGTTTTTTGGCTGCTGTCAGGTATTTTGTAAATAACTCAGCATTTTTTTCTCTTTTATATTTTAAAATCAATTCATCATAGGCCCCGGCATATTTCTCATCAGCCAGATCGGCATCTGCAATCTTTTTATAATAAATTAATACCTCATCTTTTTTCTTCAATTCATTAGCCAGAACAGCCAGATTCCATACAATATCAGTATCATGGGCCGAAAATTTCAAATCATTTGGGCCTGTCATTTTATTTTCAATGATATAATCATGTACCTCCAATGTATTTTTAAAACAGGCATATGATTCTGTGAAATTTTTATCATTGTACGTTTTAATGCCCAAATCGTAAAAACCATAGTAAATATTAAATACGGTTGAATTTTTTTCTTCAGCTGTCAATGGCGCTTTGGGATCCAGTACAGCATATTTTTTAATGGCATCATACGCAGCCTGGTACAAGGTTTCACTTTCTGCTACTGGTTTGGTTACTACCCTACCCAGTGAGTTATAAATAAAGGCTTTAAAATACCAGCCCTCGCCCTTGGTTGCATTTTTTTCAATATTTAAATAACTGTCAATTTCGGGTTTGGCTTTTTCATATTGGGTTAACATGATCAGTTTTTTGATATTTTCTAAATCCTGACTGTTACTGTAAAGTGCACCTGAAACTAATGTAAGGAGCAAAATAATTTTCTTCATCGGTTAAAAATTTTTGAGTTATAAAGGTATTAATTAAACAGATGAAATTTTGTATAAATTTTCATAAAACAGTCCACTCTTTTATATAGCAAATATTGTATACGTTTTTAATGACATTGTAAAATAAACTGTATTAAATTGCACACTTATTCTTAAGCTATTGATATCTCAGGACAGTATACAACAGATTCTTAGCCGCATTGATATTGTGGAAATAGTTGGCTCTTTTATAAAACTAAAGAAAAGAGGTGCCAATTATCTAGGCCTGTGCCCATTTCACAATGAAAAAACGCCTTCTTTTACAGTCTCTCCTGCTAAAGAAATATACAAATGCTTTGGTTGTGGCCGCAGTGGGAACAGCATAGGGTTTTTAATGGAAGCCGAAAAATACAGTTATGTAGAAGCCCTGCGCTGGCTGGCTGCAAAATACAATGTGGAGATTGAAGAAAGTGAAACCAGTCCGGAATACAAACTGCAGCAACAGGCAGCCGATAGTTTATACATTATAAACAGTTTTGCTCAAAAGTATTTTACAGAGGCCTTATTAAATTCGGAAGAAGGACAGGATATTGCATTAAGCTATTTAAAAGAACGCGGTTTTAGAGAAGAGATCATCACTAAATTTCAATTGGGTTACAATAGCGAAGCCAAAGATGGGTTTACCAAAGCTGCATTGGCGGCCCAATACAGTCTTGCATATTTACAAAAAACAGGATTGGTAAATGTACGGGATGATAATGCCTATGATAATTACCGTGGCCGGATCATCTTCCCCATACACAACCAAAGCGGAAAAGTACTGGGCTTTGGTGCACGTATCATTAAAAAAAATGATAAGGCTCCTAAATACATCAACAGTCCGGAAAATGAAATTTATGTAAAAAGTAAATTATTATACGGATCTTATTTTGCCAGGCAGGCCATTGATAAAGCGGATGAATGTTTGTTGGTAGAAGGTTATACTGATGTGGTAAGCCTGCACCAGGCCGGGATAGAAAATGTGGTTGCCAGTGGAGGTACCTCTTTAACCCCGGATCAGTTGAGGTTAATAAAAAAATATACCAATAACCTCACCATCATTTACGATGGTGACAGTGCGGGCATAAAAGCGGCCCTGCGTGGCTTAGACCTGGCACTGGAAGAGAGCCTTAATGTAAAGCTGGTATTAATACCGGATGGTGAAGACCCCGACAGTTATGTAAACAAAGTGGGGTCGGCAGAATTTATCAGTTTTGTAAATCAAAATAAAAAGGATTTTATTTTATTTCAACTGGGCATTGCGTTGAAAGATGCTGGTAATGACAATACTAAAAAATCAATTGTTGTAAACCAGATTGCAGAGACCATTTCTAAAATTAATAAAACAGAAGATTTTACCAAACAGCAGGATTATATAAAACAATGTTCCGAAATTTTAAAAATTGAAGAAAGTGGTTTACACGCTCTGGTAAATAAATTTATAAGGGAAAAAGTTAATAAGGATGAAACACGTGTGAGCCGTGATCAAAAGTTTGCTGAAGAAAATATTGGTACCAAACAGCATCCGGTTATTGATCAGGATGTAACCGCGCTTTTTAATAAAGATGAAAGTCATGAACAGGCCATGATCAGAAGTTTATTGGAATTTGGATTGAAAGACTGGACTGATGAACAAAAAGTGGCCGATTACATGTTTAAAGAAATTGAAGAAAATCAACTTGAAGAATTAATTGACAATAAAGAACTGATTCAAATTTTGCATACCTATAAAGCATGGTATGAAGCAGGCATAGAACCTACAGCCAAGAATTTTTTATATCACGAGAACCTGTCTATGAGTTCCTTGGTGGTAAGTATCATGGATTTTAATTACGAGATTAGTACAAACTGGAAAACCCATTTTGAAGGCCATATTGCTACCCGCGAAGAATTGTTTGCAGAAGAAGTTTTCTCTACGCTTAATTATTTAAAATTACGAAAAATAAAAAGGCTGATAGATGAAAACCAGCGTGACCTGGAAAAGTCAACTGTTGCAGAAGATCAAATGCTATTGGTACAAACCCACCAACACCTGAAACAAATGGAAATTGAACTGACCCGGCAATTGGGCACTGTTATTTTTAGATAGCTTTATATTTTTCATCCGCATAGGTCATCACCAGCTTCCACTCTGCTTCTTTTACAGTTTGCACACTGAGTCTTCCCAACCTGACCAAATCCATATTGGCCAGATTTGTATCCTTTTTTAATAATTCAAGGGGTACTGTTTTATTTAATTTAAGAATGGGCTTTAAGTCTACT
>CANKNL010000138.1 GCA_947483345.1 Chitinophagaceae bacterium
AACCCATTGATTATAGGCACTAAACAAACCTGCCTCAATATATTGTTTGTGTAATTGAAATAATTTAAAAGGAAATTTAGTGGCATAGCCGGCATCCCAATCTAAGATAAAACCGGTTCTTATGGCTGTTAATGTTTCGGCACTAATGCCGGCAACAGCAAGCGAACTTTGTTTATTCATGGTCTTTAAAAAAGCAACGGTAAATTCGTTTTTGTCTTTATTGTTTTTTTCAAGATCGGCCTCTGCAAACAATTTTTTATAACCCTCTAATAAAATATTTTTTATTTCGCTTGAATAGGCACTCCTGGGATCAATGTTAATGAATATTTCTCCATACAATAAACTCCATACCTTATCCATGGTGAAGTAATAATATTTACTGGCGTTATAATAATTGCCGGCAAAGCCCGGGTCACTCTCTATTCCTTTTTCCCATTGTTTAATGGCACTGTAATCATTTTTAGTCCAGAGTACTTTACCCAGTTCATTATATAAGGGGCCGCTGTTGGGTAATTTTTTAATACCTTTTCTGTAAATATTTTCACTTTCTTTGGCATCTTCCAATGCCCAGCAGGCATCACCGGCTATCTGAAAACACTGGTCATCAACATCCGGCCTGTCGAATAAGGGTTTTAATACGTCTACTGCTTTTTTATAATCTTTTGAATAATAATAATTCAAGCCCAGATCCTTGGCTATCTCCAGATTTGCCGGCTGTAGGGTAAGGGCCCTGTTAAGAATGAGAATGGCATTTGCATAATCGCCTTTATGCATAAAGCTTCTTGCTTGGTCGTGCATTTGTTTTACATCCTGTGCAAACAAAATGCTTTGGAAACAAATGGCTATAAATAGTATGATCAGTTTTTTCATCAATTTAAAGATACATTGAAAACCGGGATAAGTTGATCATCTCCCTGCGATTAATAATCAGTAATCCAATTCCGGGGCGGCAATTAAATGGGTTAGTAATCCATCCCTAAGTTTGGGTTCAAACCAGGTGCTTTTGGGTGGCATAACTTGTCCACTGTCGGCTATTGCAAATAATTGCTGAATGGTAACGGGGTGCAGACTGAATGCCACAGCCATTTCACCACTATTCACTCTTTTCTCCAATTCCTGTAACCCCCTGATGCCGCCAATAAAATCTATTCTTTTATCGGTACGCTGGTCTTTTATATTCAGTATGGGATCCAATAAATTATTTTGAAGAATAGAGATGTCGAGGACAGCAATTGGATCTTCGGTATAACTGTTTTCATGAGCCGTTAAACAGTACCATTGGTTATTTAAGTACATGCCAATATCATGCAGTTTTACAGGAGAAAAGGCTTTTTCTGCAGTTTTAACTGAAAAATCAATTTTCAGGGCAGCTAAAAATTCGTCCTGTTGCAATCCATTCAAATCGCAAACCACACGGTTATAATCCATAATGTATAACTGATCGGCAGGAAATAAAGTAGTCAGAAAAATATTTGCCCCTTCTGGCGCAAGGCTGCCAAGTGTTGCTCTTACTTTTGCCGCAGAAGCAGCACGGTGATGGCCATCGGCAATATAAGTGCAGGGTACTTTTTCTTTAAAAAGTTTAGATATATTTTCAATGGTATCATCGTCATTAACGATCCAAATCGTATGCTGAATGTGGTCATCGGCAGTAAAATTATAAACGGGGCTTCTTAATTTCCATTTATCAATAACAGCATCTAGTTCTGCCACATTACGGTATGCCAAAAAAACATTCCCGGTTTGTGCACCTGTTGTTTTAATATGAGCGATCCTGTCCTGCTCTTTTTCCGGTCGTGTAAATTCATGTTTTTTAATCAGGCCATTTTCATAATCATCAACCGAACTGCCGCAAACCAAACCAGTCTGGCTTTTGCCGTTCATTTGCAGTTCGTATATATAATAACAGGCCTTAGTTTCTCTGAATAAAATTTTACGGCTGATAAAAGCATCCAGGTTTTCTTTGGCTTTTTCATACACGTCGGCTGCATGTATATCTATAGTATCCGGTAAGTCGATTTCACTTTTAGTGATGTGCAAAAAACTTACATTATTGCCCTGTGCTTCTACTTTTGCTTCTTTACTGTTTAGTACATCATAGGGGCGTGATGCAAGTTGTTTGGCTATTTCTGCTGCTGGCCTTAAAGCTTTAAAGGGAGATATGGTTATCATGCTGTTGTTAATTAATTAAATAGTTTATTTATGCATTGGTTGGTGTAAATGTTTTTATCAGCTCCGTCAATAAGTCAACACTGCTCAAGGGTAATGCATTGTATAATGATGCCCTGAAGCCGCCCACCAGGCGATGTCCCTTTATGCCAACAATGCCATGTGATTTGGTAAATTGTAAAAAAGCCTCTTCCTGCGATTTATCGGTCATCACAAAACACACATTCATTTTGCTTCTGTCGCTTTTTTTGGCAGTACCATTAAAGAGAATACTGTCATCAATGGCCGCATATAATAATGCTGCTTTTTCATGGTTTAGTTTTTCTATGGCGGCAACACCGCCTTGTGCCTTTAGCCATCTTAATGTAAGCAGGCAAACATAAACTGCAAAAACCGGAGGTGTGTTTAACATCGATCCTTCCCTGATATGGTTTCGGTAATCCATGATGGTGGGGATTTGCCGTTTTACTTTGCCTAAAATATTTTTGTTTACTACAACTAAGTTTACCCCTGCTGGTCCCATATTTTTTTGTGCGCCGGCATAAATCAGATCAAAAGCATTAAAATCAAGTACCCTGCTGAATATATCGCTGCTCATGTCGGCTACCAGGCTGTTGCTGGTTTTAGGTATCTTCTGCCACTGGGTGCCGTAAATGGTGTTGTTGCTGGTGATGTGTAGATATTTAGCATCGTTGGGTACCGCAAAATCTGTTGGAATAAAAGTATAATTGCTTTCCTTGCTACTGCAAACAATGTCCACTTTACCAAATAAGCGGGCTTCTTTAATGGCTTTAGCGCTCCATACACCGGTATCTGTATAGGCAGATGTTTCTTTGTCGTCAAGTAAATTCATGGGTACCTGCATAAATTGCGTGGAGGCGCCGCCATGTAAAAATAATACGTCATGTTCCTCATCCAGCTGCATTAATTCTTTTACTAAAGCTCTGGCTTCGTCCATTACATCCTGAAAGATATGGGTACGGTGGCCAATTTCTAAAATAGATAAACCTGTATCATTAAAATTAAGGACGGCCTTTGCGGCTTCTTCAAAAACAGTTTTTGGTAAAATAGACGGACCTGCATTAAAATTATGAATGGCTGTCATGCTGATTAATTGATAATTAATTTTTGTGGATGCAAAAATACCCAAATCAAACCAATCGGCCTTTATTGTTCTTGCCGGCCAATCATTGTTGTGCCGGAACGCCATTGTTTATTAAGGTTTTCGAAATCTTTTCTGTCGGCCTCAGAAATTTGTTGTTTAACCAGTTCTTTTAAATCGGGTTCGCCTGCATTAACCCAGGCGGTATACCAAAAAGAGGCAATGGCATAAATAGACTGGCGCATACGGCGTTCAATCATGCCATCTAATTTTTTATTGTAGGCTATAGTAAATGCAGTCGAGTATTGCCGGATCGTTTTGCCATTACGCCATTCAAAGGCATATTTTTGATCATCAGTAAACTGAAGGCTAAGTTCCCGTTCATAAGTTAAAACGGTATCGGCGGCTTGCGCACTTTCCAATACCCTGTTCCAGATAAAATCCCCGGGATTTTGTATATATTCAGCTTTACCAATAAAAAAATTAAATTCTTTTTCTGCCAGTAGTTCTGGCACACGGCTTTCCCAAAAACCATGAATGCCTTTTTGATTGGTAAATTGGCCATTGTGATTACTGCTGGCATGTAGTGGTACATGCGCATCGGCAATATAATGACCTATTTCTGCACCCGTTTTCATAAGCTGGCTAAAGTTTTTTGCTTTGAAAGCATCTGTTAAGCGGTATAACATGGTTTGTATATGCCAGGGTACAATACCATGTTGTTGTAATGAGTCTTTTCCAAATTTAGCAACCGCATCACGCCAATTTCGGGGCAAAGCGGCATAGGGGTATGCGCCATAATGGTCCATATCAATATAATGTCGGGGCCCTTCATCCGGAACGGCATATCTTCTTTTATCTGGATCAATGGCATGTTCGCTTAAGAAGCTGATATGGGGTTTAAATAAAACCAGCATTTGAGGGGGTAATAAAAAAACAGCGTAATAATTTATTTTCTGATGGGCATAAAAACCCCAGCAGTACACTGTATAATGGGATGACAGAAAAATAAGACAAAGCGAAAAAAATCGAATAGCTTTTTTCATGGGTAACAAATTAAGCCAATTAAATATACGGCTTATTTTGTTATTTATTTTTTGTTTCATCCTCATCAATATCAGTAACACCACCGCTTACAGCAAATTTCATAGTTTGCGAAGCACTGATATTGCTGATCAGTTTTATCCTGTTTTTGGGAATAACATAAACGTTTCCTGCTATAGAATAGGCCATGGGCACATACACTGTTACGTATTCAGTTAATCCAAAATCCTGCATATCAGCCCGGGTAATAAATCCAAAACGCCAAACATCATTGTCGTCAATATTGGCCAGTACATGTTTTGTGAATTTTTTATTCTCGCCGGCAAAAGCTTCAAAAAAATCACGCGTGGTAGCATAAATATGTTTGATGCCAGGTGTTTTTTCAAGCAACTTATCAAAAAAGCTAACAATGCGACTTGTTATAAAAAAGGAGCTGACATAACCAATGATAATTAAAAAGCCAATGATGATTAAAAAGCCTATTCCATAATTTCTTACCTGAACAAAGCCTCTGGCATCAATGTAAGTAAAAATAGGAATCAGGCTATCAATAGATGACACCGCCCAGTATAAAAAATAAGCAGTAATGGTTACCGGTCCTAAAATGAGTAAGCCCTGAAGAAAATACTGAAGCAGTTTTTTATAGTTAAATGTCTTGATCATAATCTGTTGTTTAAGCAAACAAAGATAATTGTTTAAAAAGGGTTAAATCAAAGCCCTTTTATCAGCTCTATAAACCGCTTATTTAAAAACGGGTCTAAAAAATAAAAAAACCGATGGAAACTTTGGTTACATTAAAAGTTTCCTTAGTTTTGTGCCCGATTATGACAGAGGTAGAAACAAAACAGCGGATACAGAAAGGGGCTCACGACCTGGTGATGCAATACGGCATACGGAGCGTAAGTATGGATGATATTGCCACAAACCTGGGCATGAGTAAAAAAACCATTTACCATTATTTTAAAGATAAGGATGAACTGATTGAAGCTGTTGTTGATGAAGTAATTGCTACAAATCAATGCGCCTGTAATGCCGATATCAGCAGATCTGAAAATGCGGTACATGAAATTTTTCTGGTCATGGATATGATGGCAGAAATGTTTAAAACCATAAACCCGTCAATACTGCATGATATGCAGAAATACCATCCCGATGCATTCCGGAAATTCATGAAACACAAAAATGAATTCCTGTTTAATGTATGTACACAAAATCTGCTGCGGGGCGTAAAAGAAGACTTGTACAGGCCCGAAATGTCGGTGGATATTTTATGCCGATATAGGGTAGAAACAATGTTCATCCCGTTCAATCCCGAATTTCAACAAAGTTTAAAACACAGTCTGGCTAAAATTGAAGATGAAATTTTGATTCATTTCCTTTTTGGACTGGTCACATTGAAAGGCTATAAGCTGATCATTAAGTACAGGGAACAGAAGACGAAATTATTGACCAATAATAAAAAATAATAATGAAAATAACTAGGAACTATTTTGTGTTTATGATGTGTTTGCTGATCGCAAACTTAGAAGTGACTGCACAAAAAGTAAATGCCTTTAGCGTACAACAGGCAGTTGATTATGGCAAATTGAATTCGGTTCAGGTAAAAAATGCGGTACTGGATGTACTGATACAAAAACAAACAAACAGGGATATTACCTCAATTGCATTACCACAAATTAATGGCAGAGCAGGGGCAACTGATTATCTGGATATTCCAACAACATTGGTGCCAGCAGGATTTTTTGGTGGTGCCCCCGGCACATTTTCAGCCCAAAAATTTGGTACTAAGTGGAATGCAAATGCCGGGGTTTCCTTAAGTCAGATCGTTTTTGATGGCCAGGTTTTTATTGCATTAAAAGCCCGTAACGGCACCATTAGTTTTCAGGAAGCACTATTGGCCGTAACAGAAGATAATATCAAATCAAATATCTATAAAGTGTATTACCAGCTGGTATTAAGTAAAACACAAATAGCATTACTGGATGCCAACCTGGATCGGTTAAAAAAACTGGATCATGATATTACGGTGATGTTTGATAATGGCTTTACAGAAAAAGTAGATATCGATAAGATCACCGTGCAGATCGCCAACCTGCAAACTGAAAAATTGAAGGTAGAAAATATGATCAAAAATGGCTATGCCGGTTTAAAATTATTAATGGGCATGCCTGTAAAAGATAGCCTTATTTTAACAGACAACCTGAGTGATGAACAGATCAGAGAATCAGTTTTGGAAAGTAGTCAATTCAGCTACAAGGACCGGAACGATTATCAGGTCATGCTGCTGACAAATAAACTGAACGGTTTAAATGTGCGTCGTTATAAGTTAAGCCAAATACCCACATTTGCTCTGATAGGCGATTACAGTAAACAGGCTCAGCGAAATAAATTCGACTTTTTTGGTAAAGGCGATTGGTTTACAACTTCGTATATCGGTTTGCAAATGCGGCTACCCATCTTTAATGGCTTTGCATTAAAAGCCAAAACCCAGGGCGCCAGACTGCAGCTTCAAAAAACACAGAACATGACAGCCGCTTTGGAAATCAGTATTGACAAAGAAGTGGAAGAGGCTAAAAATAATTTCGTAACGGCTTTGGCCACCATGGACTTTCAAAAAAAGAATATGGCCCTCGCCGAAAAAGTGTACAACCAAACCAAAAAGAAATATGAAATAGGTACCGGGTCGGCTACCGAGATCAATACCGCACAATTAGATCTGAAAACCGCACAAACCAATTATATAACCGCCTTGTATGAAGCAGTTATTGCCAAAGTTGATTTTTTAAAAGCCACCGGAAAATTATAATCTAAAAGCGTAACTATAAATAAAATGAAAAAAATAACACCAATTTCGATAGCCCTGTTTACCCTGTTTTTAATGGGATCCTGCAGTACCAGCAAAAAAGATGATGCAGCACTTATTAATGATAAAAAAGCAGCCATAGAAAAACTTAAGGCAGGCCGAATTAAGACCGACGAAGAGATTAAAAAATTACAGTTAGAATTAGAAAAACTAGACAGTAATTCAGCAAATGCAGCCAAAATAAAATTGGTAGGCATTGCGTCAGTTACTATCCAGGATTTTAAACACTATATCGATCTGCAAGGACATGTTGATGCAGAAAATATTTCTTATATCTCGCCACGTGGTATGCCAGGGCAGGTTAAGGCCATATATGTGCAACAGGGACAGTATGTAAAAAAAGGACAACTGTTATTAAAACTTGATGATGCCATTGTTCAACAACAGGTTACCGCATCCCGGCAACAACTGGAAGGAATTAAAACAGGGCTTGGCTTTGCCAAAAATATTTATCAGCGACAAAAAAATCTATGGGATCAGGGAATTGGTACCGAAGTTCAACTGATAACAGCCCGCACAAATGTAGAAAGCTTAGAGAACCAGTTAAAAGCGGCCGGCGAACAGGTAAAAGTGGCCATTGAACAATTAAATACATCAAATGTGTACAGCGATGTAAATGGGGTGGCTGATATCGTTAATATACGTGTGGGCGAAATATTTCAGGGCATGACACAACTTGGACCACAAATAAAAATTGTAAATACAAGCAACTTAAAAGTGGTTACCAATATTCCCGAAAATTATTTAACCCGTTTAAATAAAGGTTCAATTGTAGAGATCAGTATAC
>CANKNL010000139.1 GCA_947483345.1 Chitinophagaceae bacterium
GCATAGCTGAAATATTTGATCCAGTCACCCAAATTAATATACCGGCTTTTTTCGTTTATTGTAAAATCAATGGGCAGATGCCGGTGACCAAAAATTAAATAATCGTAAAAATTATTTTGCAGCAGAGCCTTGCAATAGATGATGAGCCATTCATGGTCTTCGCCCAAAAACACTTCATTGGTTTGTCCGGTTTGGGCCCTGCTTTTTCTGCTGAAGTAATTTGCAATACCCATGCCCACATAGGGTGGCAAAATTCCAAATAACCAGTTGCATGCTTTATTGCGGAATATTTTTTTAATGAATTTATAACCATGGTCGCCGGGGCCAAGTCCATCGCCATGTCCTACCAGGAATTTTTTTCCGTTGAATTCAAAAGTTGCCGGTTCAAAATAAACAGGAATGTTGAGTTCTTTCTGAAAATAATCCTTCATCCACATATCGTGGTTGCCAACAAAAAAATGAATGGGTATTCCGGCGTCTGTTAATTCGGCCAGTTTGCCTAAGATACGTACATAGCCCTTGGGTACTACTTTTTTGTATTCATACCAAAAATCAAAGAGATCGCCCACGATAAAAATCTGTGCGGCATCTTCTTTTATCTCATTCAAAAACTGTATTATTTTTTTTTCTCTGATGAGGCTTGCAGCAGCATTAGGCGCGCCCAGATGAAAATCGGAAAGGAAGTAAATTTTTTTGTTGTGGGCTACCTCCATAACATCAGGATTTATTTTTTTGCTGCAGGTACTGCATGAGATCACCGGATTCAATTTCGGGCATACCGTTTATTTCTCCATTAAACCAGTATACCCAGGCTATTTGAGGATCTCCTTTAAGATAAACAATCACTTCTTCCCGCATGTATAATGGTGATTCACCCTCTTCCACATTCAAGCCTTCATAATCATCCAACTGGCCTATGGCCCACGAAAATTCTAATGGGTTATTGATACAATACAATTCACCGTAAATAAATTTTTCATCTGCCGTTGGCTTAGCAACCGGGTAATTACCTTTTTCATAAAGTTTGCCTTTAACAACCCCTTCGCCCATTAAATAAAAATATTTGGTAAGATATTCATAAGCAGGATTACGAAATCCGCTCCGCAGGGAACCATACACAAAAAGTTTTGAATGTTCGTTACTCATCATGCAATAAAGGTACTTGTAAAAATGCAATTATACGTCTACCAGAAAGCAATAAACTTCCTTGGGGCCGTGCACACCGGTAACCAGTGTTTTTTCAATATCGGCAGTACGGCTGGGACCTGTTGCAAAAGTGATTAAAGAAGGTATTTGGCCAGTGTATTTTTCTTTTAGCTTTTGCAGGGCGTCTTTAATATCGTAAACCAACTGATTGGTGTAAGCAATGCAAATATGAATGGGTGCGTACACACTTACTGTTCGGCCACTTTGTTGAGCAGCACTCATAACAATGGTGCCTGTTCGGGCTACTAAAAATTCGCAATCGGTTATGGACGCATCGCAGCCGGGCAGGTTAATCGTATTGCTGAATTTGGTTTGCCATTTATCGGTATTGCAATAAATCTTTGACCATTGTTTTTCTGTGATCAGCTGTTCCAGTTGATGCAACATCTCTTCTTCATTTATGCAGAAAGCAAACTTGCCCTGCATATTGGTGAATTCCTGAGCAAAAACCACATCCAAGCTATCGGATGCCGGATGAAAAACAGAACTGGTTCCTTCACTTTGAGGAAAAGGCAAAGGCACCGGATTACTCAGTGCCTGCCTGATTTTTTTTAAAATATTTTCTTTTGCCGGGGATACAGCCATAATACGTTTAAATTGCCGGGGGTGTTATTAATTCTTCAGGTAATGCAGATGAAGGCTCTTCATTTACTTTTTCTGTTTCAGGAATATCCAATGCCTTTTTTTCTTCGTAAGGCCTTTTTCCAATTAAAGCTTCCACATCGCTTTTAAACAACACTTCCTTTTTTAATAATTCTTTGGCCAGTTTTTCAACATCCCCTTTCTTCTCAGTTAATAATTTTTTCGTAATCTGGTATGCTTTGTCTATCAGTTTGCGCACTTCTTCATCTATCATTTTACCCGTTTCTTCGCTGAAGGGTTTGGTAAACACATTTTCCTGATTAGGATCGTAATAACTGATATTTCCAACCTTATCATTCATACCATAAACAGTGATCATGCTATAGGCAATTTTAGTGATCTGTTGCAAATCATTGCTGGCACCGGTACTGATTTTTCCGAAGAAAATATCTTCACTGGCTCTGCCACCAAGGGTCATACAGATCTGATCCATTAACTGATCGGTATTGTATAAGTATTGCTCTTTGGGTGTGTATTGGGCATATCCTAACGCAGCAGTACCTCTTGGCACAACAGTAACTTTTAATAAAGGATAGGCATGTTCCAGATACCAGCCACAAATAGCATGACCAGCTTCATGATAGGCAATAATTTCTTTTTCTTCGGGAGAAATTATTTTATTTCTTTTCTCCAATCCGCCAATTACACGATCAATGGCATCCTGAAAATCGCTCATATCTACCGATTCTTTTCCTTTTCTGGCGGCAATCAATGCGGCTTCGTTACATACATTGGCAATATCTGCACCGGCAAAACCAGGCGTTTGTTCGGCCAGTTTATGAATGTCTAGTGTTTCAGAAATTTTGATAGGTCCCAGGTGTACTTTAAAAATGGCTTCTCTGCCCACCAGGTCGGGCCGATCAATTGAAATTTGCCGGTCAAAACGACCCGGGCGTAACAAAGCGCTATCCAGTACATCAGGTCTGTTGGTTGCGGCCAGTATTATGATTCCTAAATCTGTTCCAAAACCATCCATTTCAACCAGTAATTGATTGAGTGTATTTTCACGCTCATCATTACTCATCATCATGTTTTTCCCCCGGGCTCTTCCTATCGCATCTATTTCATCAATAAAAATGATACAGGGTGCTTTTTCTCTGGCCTGCTTAAACAGGTCACGCACACGGCTGGCACCAACACCCACAAACATTTCCACAAAATCACTTCCGCTAAGACTAAAGAAAGGGACCTGTGCTTCTCCGGCAACGGCTTTGGCCAATAAGGTCTTACCTGTACCCGGAGGGCCAACCAATAAAGCACCTTTAGGAATTTTACCACCAAGGGCCGTGTATTTTTTAGGATTTTTTAAGAAATCAACGATCTCCATCACCTCCACTTTGGCTTCGTCTAATCCGGCTACATCACCAAAATTGATATTTACCCTTGTTCCTTTTTCAAACAGGGTTGCCTTTGATTTACCAATACTGAAAATACCGCCTGCACCACCACCACCACCCGGGCCACCTACTTTACGCATCATCATTACAAATAATAACACGATCAATAAAATAGGTAAAAGGGAATTTAGTATCTGTCCAAATATTTCTCCTTCACTGCCGGGAGAGTCGATAATTTGTTTTACGGTTGGGTTGTTTTTGTAAAATTCAATCATTTGTAAGGCAAATGTTTTATCATCTACAATACTAAAAAACAACTGCGGCTGGTCTGGCTTAACTGCCACTGCGGCTTCATAATTTTTATCATCGGGTTGTATGTTAAGGGCCTGTTTATAATAACCGGCTTTGGCTAATAAACTATCCTTATTAATAAATACCCGTACAATTTCTTTGTTACCGATGGTTTTCATCTTAACCACATCGCCCTGGAGTACCATGGCATAAAATTTCTGCTGGTCTATTTCAATACCTGCACTGCTTACTGTGCGAAAAAAATTCCAGCCAATGATGGTTAGAAAAATGATGCCATAAACCCAGTAAATATTAAATCGTGGTTTCTTCTTGTCATCTCCTTTCGGCGGGGTATTTTCCGGAACGAATTTCTTTTTATTGTCTTGCTGGTTCATATTTTTTTTGTGCTATTATAGTTGTTATTGTGAATTGCCTTTTATAATAGACGTTTATGTTGTAACATTATTGTAAAGTGGTTTTTATCCTTCATGTTCCATCAACGGGGCATCGCTCCACATGTCTTCCAGTTGATAAAATTTTCTGGGCTCAGGTAACATCACATGAACAACCACATTAACGTAATCGATCAATATCCATTGCTGACCCTGCCGACCTTCATGTTTGTAAGCCATTTCCAAACATTTTTCCTTAACATCGGTTTCAATAAAATCGGCAATAGCTCTTAATTGTGTTGTATTGCCTGCCTGACAAATTATAAAAAAATCGGCTACTGCTTCGGGGATTTTCCGGAGGTCAAGACTAACTATCAGTTCGCCTTTTTTCTCCTGTATGGCATGAATGATCGTTTTGAAAATTTTATTATTCCTGGTTACCCGTACAATACTGCTTTTTTTTCGGGTATTTAATGCGTTTAAATTGTTCAAATCTGATTCTGTTTTTAAATTTACTCCTGATGCGGTTTATTTTAACCAACCAGGATTTGTTATTGTTTTTTATACAGCAAGCTTGTAGCTTGCAATCAGCAAAAGTAACACTTCTTTGCCATTTGAATTATTATGACTGAAGACGGTTTTTTTACTATTCTAGACTCGGTAGACAGCACCAATAACTATGCCATGGGCAGGGTACATGCAGGTTTGGCAAAACACGGTATGGGTTGGTTTACAAAGGAGCAAACGGCCGGCAAAGGCCAAAGAGGCAGGGTATGGGCCACTGAAAAAGGAAAAAATATAGCCATGAGCCTTGTTTTAGAGCCAAACAGGTTACCATTTACCAATCAGTTTCATGTAAGCGCTGCTATTGCCATAACTGTTTTTGAATTTTTTTCGAAATATGCCGGTGACGAAACCAAGATTAAATGGCCAAATGATTTGTTTTGGTGTGACAGAAAGGCAGGGGGAATTTTAATTGAAAATGTATTTCAGGGTAAGCAATGGAAATGGGCCATTGTTGGAATTGGTATCAATATCAACCAGATTGATTTTGATCCCTTTGACATACCGCCTGTTTCACTTAAAATGATAACCGGAAAAGCGTATCAACCCGTTGAATTGGCAAAAGAACTATTTGTTTTGTTGATGAAAAACCTGGCTGCATTAACAAGCGCAAATCTTGTCATTGAGCAATATAACGCACAGCTTTATAAAAAAGATAAACTCGTTACCCTAAATAAAGACGGCACAAAATTTAACAGCATTATAAAAGAAGTTACATCAGATGGACGCTTACTGACAGTTGATGCCATTGAACGGGAGTTTAATTTTGGAGAAGTGCTGTGGGTCCTATAAAATTTCGGACCAGGCATGTAAAATCTCTTCGGTATGTTGTTTGCTTTTTGGTTTGATAAATATTTTTCGGATGACCCCTTTTTCATCAATCAAAAAAGTTGTACGGTGCAGGCCCATATAGCTTCTTCCATATAATTTTTTCTCTCCCCATACGCCATAGCTGTCAATTATTTTATGATCGGTATCTGCAATTAAAGTAAACGGCAGGTCGTATTTGGTTTCAAATTTTTTATGCTTTTTTTCTTCATCGGGACTAACACCCAAAACAATGAATCCTTTCTTTTTTAATAGGCCGAAATGATCACGCAGGTTGCAAGCCTGTAGGGTACAGGTGGGTGTATCATCCTGCGGGTAAAAATAAAGAATGATTTTTGTGCCTTTAAAATCAGCCAATGAAACGGCTTTGCCGTTTTGATCTTTGCCTTTAAATGCCGGGGCTTTTTGGCCTTCAGTTAACTGGGTCATGGTTTTTTGGTTGATGTGTAAATGATAGTGTGCCGGGTTACTTTTAATAAGCTATTTGCCACATTATCTGGTAAAACAAAAAAATTGCTCCGTCATGTTTCCCGCCAGGTCTTCCACCCTTATTTTTAACTGGTGTTCCCCCGGTGTACAGTTTTCATCAAAATCATAAATAAATCTACTGCCTTTATCATTGCTGAAACGAAGCCAATTGCCATCCAAAGTGGCGGTAAAATTTTTAATTTCCCGGGTATTGTCTTTTATAACAAAAACCAGACGGTTTAGTTTACTGCAGTTCATATTGTTTTTAAAACCAATAGGGGTAATAACAGGAGGTATCGTATCTATCATTAATTGAAAACTGCCAAAGTCTCTGAAACGGGCTTTATACCAACCCGAATCTTTTCCATTAAATACCGGGTTTGCTTTTGCATAATCATTTTTACCATTGGCAAAACGATGCATGATCATTTTATCAGGAAAAGCTGTTGCGGCCTTAATTGTTATGGGAAAATAATCCTGTAATGGAACTTGTGTATTATGTATTTGAAAAATAGGATAACCCTGTTTTGGGTTTGATTCATTGTAATTAAAACGGATGGAATCGTACAAACAGTTAGCGGGCAAATAAAAGCTGATCTTACTGTTCTCGTAAATATTGATATGGCCCGGATGAAAAGATTGTTGTTGAGAATAGGTTAAGGATTCATCAGATTGGGGAGGCGTAAAATTAACTGCCAGCTGAATATTAAACAGCAGTACAGCCTTGTTTCCATTAGCATCCTTTACGTCTACTTTAATTTTATGTACACCGGTATCATTAATAGTAATGACGCCATCGCCATTGATTGTTTTGTAAATACTGTTATGATAGCCGGGTAATTTCGAAAGATGTTGTATATATGACCCACCTCTACTTTTATATTTATAATCTATATGTGCATTCAGGTAACGGGTTTCAGGATAACCAATACTGTCAATTTGAAAAGCAACAACGGGGCTGTCATTTTCGTATAAAACGGTTTCATAAATACCCTGGGGGTTAGTGGATTCGTTTAATCTGTCTGATGCCGTAATACCAAAGCTCAGCCTGTTGGTATTTATAATTATTAATGGCGGTACAGTTGTAAAAGTATCCTGTATTTTTTTTAGCGTATAAATTTTCGGGGTTTGTTCGTAAGTGCTGATCTGTCTATCATACAGTGCTAATTTGCTGATATGCGGTGCGATGGTATCCGCTATCGGGAAGCCAAACAGAAGGGGGTTTAAAACTTTCTCTGTTTTGCTATCTCTTATTTCAAAATGCAGATGTGGTCCCTGAGAACCACCTGTGTTGCCACTGTAAGCAATGGAGTCGCCTTTTTGAACAGGAAATAAAGTTGCCGGTATATCCAGGTAAACCGCCCAGCTTTTTAATTTATACTGCTGTTCTTTCACATAATTTTCGAGGTTGCTATTAAAATCATTCAGATGTGCATACAGGGTTGTTAATCCATTTGGATGATTAATATAAATGGACCTACCAAATCCCAGGGGTTCAATTTTCACTTTCGAAATATAACCATCGGCAGCAGCCAGTACTTTTTTGTTTTGTATTTTATCCGTGCGGCAATCGAGGCCCATATGATAATGATTGGGTCTGAGTTCACCAAAATTTGCCGATAAGGAAACCGTTGCCTCTGCTGGATAGGCAAAATAATTTTGAGGATAATGGTTGGCATTAAAATATTGAGCAGAACAAGGATACAGATTTAACAATAGTAAAATGAATAAAACAGGCTTTAGTATATGTTTAATCATTATATTTATAGAAGTTAATTTTTAGTATCAAGTAAACTATAAAATTACACCTATTCAATGAAATCCTTATTTTAATCAAAACAACTTTTATGAAACAGCTGTTATATCTAGTGGTCCTTATTTTCAGCATGATGCAGGCATCTGCTCAAAATGCGGCTTGCATTGTTTTATCGGATTCCTTAAAAGGAACTTATGAAGGCGAATGTAAAAATGGTAAAGCGAATGGGAATGGTAAAGCGGTAGGTGTAAATACATATGATGGTGAATTTAAAAACGGATTACCCGAGGGTAAGGGCAAATACACCTGGTCAAACGGCAATTATTATTATGGGGGTTGGAAAAAAGGTTTGAAAGATGGTAAAGGAGAATTACACCAGTTTGATAATGGGAAAGAGATGTTAGTAACCGGTTATTGGAAAAAAGGCAATTACAAGGGCGAGTATGAAAACCCCTACGC
>CANKNL010000140.1 GCA_947483345.1 Chitinophagaceae bacterium
CCTGTATGTAAAATTTAAACTGAAAGTAAAGGCCGCCATGGAGCTTAGGCTGGATACATTACCCCAATTGCAGTATGATGCCCAAAGTTTTCGTAGCCAGATTGAAGACAGTTATTTAAATAACGAAAAAGCGGTTACTGAACTACTGAATGAGGCTTTTAACCGCAGCCAGAAAGATCTGCACTTGTTACATTTTTTTGTTCCGGTTGAAACCACTTTAAATCCCGAAGACAGCCTGAAAGCTTACAAGGCCATATCGGCATTATATACACCGTTGGCTGCTGGTAAAACAGACTATGATAATTTAACAACAATTGCACCGGTAAAAATCAACTATTCCGACCTGGGCTTTATTACCGTTTTTACACTGCCCTATGAATATGAAACCCTTATTTATAATTTAAAACCGGGCCAGGTTAGTAAACCCTATCGTTCAAAAAACGGATGGCATATTTTTAAATTACTCGATGAGCGAAAAGCGGTAGGTAAATGGAAGGTTGCACAGATCTTATTTTCTATCCCACCCGATGCCAATACGGTTGATATAAAAAAATTCGAATTTAAAGCTGATTCCGTTTATCAGTTATTGTTAAAAGGTGAGGATTTTGGCAAGATGGCAAGGTGGTTTAGTGATGATAAAGTGACCTATGGCACAAATGGCGAAATGGCCGAATTTGGTTCAGGAAAATTTGAACCCGCATTTGAAAATGAAGTTTTTAAATTAACCAGAGATAATGAAATAAGCAAGCCTTTTTTAACCGCATTTGGATATCATATTGTAAAGCGATTATCGCATAGCCCGGTTTCGGCCGATTTATCCGATATGGCTTATCAGTTTGAATTAAAACAAAAGGTACAGCAGGATACAAGAATAAACCAGGCCAGGGACCTGTTTATGAAAGACATATATAAACAGGTTGCCCTTAAAAAAACAGGCACCGTTTCTGAAACAGATTTATATCGATATGCCGACAGTGTTATGGTTGATCTGAATTCGGGATCGGGCCGCACTGTAAAATATCCAATAAGCACTAAAATTATTTGCAGCTATGCAAAGACACAGCTTACGGGCAAAGACTGGCTCGATTATGTAAGAACCTATAAAGGTTCTGGCGAGTTTTACCAGGGCGAAACCAATCCTGTTTTATTAGATAAATTCATTGCGTCAAGCGTTTTAGAATATTACAAGAAACACCTGGAAGATTATAATGCCGATTTCAGATACCAGATGGAAGAGTTTAAAGATGGCAACGTGTTGTTTGAAATAATGGAAAGAAATATCTGGGGCAGGGCGTCTACAGATACGGCAGGGCTTAATATCCTGTACAATGAAAGCAAATCCAAATACCTGTGGGGTGCAAGTGCAAATATTATTTTATTTAACTGTAAAGATATTGCCATTGCCAATGAAGCCAGGGAGGCCGTATTAAAAGGTAAAGATTGGAAAAAAATTGTGGAGGAAGCTAATAACAATATTCAGGTTGATTCCGGCAGATTTGAATTATCGCAAATACCGGTAACCCTTGATCCTAAAATGACTGAAGGGACGGTTACGGAAAACGTTGTAAATACAACTGATGGTAATACGGGTTTTGTAAAACTTATTAATTTTTATCCGGGCAATGTACAACGTAGTTTTGATGAAGCCAGGGGACTGGTTATAAATGATTATCAAAATTTACTTGAAGAAAAATGGATCATTGATTTGAAAAATAAATATCCGGTTAAAATAAATGAGGCTGTTTTTCAAACCTTATTAAAATAATTTTTTAATCAAAAAATTTGTTTTACTACATGGGCCACAATATGTGGCCTGCCCAAAGTATAATAATGTAAAACGGGCACCCCGAATTTTTTTAATTCCTGCGACTGATGCAGGAGCCAGTCTGTACCAACTTGTTCAACATCTTCATCGGTATTGCATTTCATAATTTCTTTACTTAGTGCTGTGGGCAGATCAATATGAAATATTTTAGGCAACGCCGTTAATTGTTTTTTGGTGTAAATTGGTTTAAGCCCGGGTATGATGGGTACGGTTATCCCAATATCTCTGCAGGCTTTTACAAAAGCATAAAATTTCTCGTTATCAAAAAACATTTGTGTAACAATGTAATCAGCACCCATATCAACCTTTAGTTTTAAATAATGCAGGTCGGTGTCCATATTAGGTGCTTCAAAATGTTTTTCGGGATAACCGGCCACGCCAACACAAAACTTTGTCTGGTTCGTGTTTTTTAAATCCTCCTCAAGGTATTTACCGGCATTCAGGTCGGTAACCTGCTTTAGTAAATCGATGGCAAACTCATGGCCGCCCGGTTCGGGTAAAAAAGCCGTTTCATTTTTGGCAGCATCACCACGTAATACCAGTACATTATCTATACCCAGATAATTCAGATTGATTAAAGCATCTTCGGTTTCGTTAATGCCAAAACCACCGCAAATTAAATGTGGTACGGTATCTACACTGTATTTGTTCATAATGGCTGCACAAATACTTTCGGTACCAGGCCGCTTACGCACCACCACTTTTTGAAAAGTGCCATCAGGCGTTTTTTTAAAAACGTGTTCACTCCGGTGATAGGTTACGTTTATATAAGCAGGTTTAAACGCCATTAAGGGATCCAGGTGATTGTATAAAGATTGAATACCCTTGCCTTTAAGAGGAGGTAAGATTTCAAAAGAGACAAGCGTGTCTTTAGCCTGATTAATATGGTCTGTTACTTTCATCTGTTATTTTAATATGCAAACTTAAGTAAGCTTACATACATTATCAAACATCGTTAATTAGTAAACTATCCGATCGAGAAAATACGTGTAGTATTTAAAATAAAAAGGTGTTAGCCGAGATCTGTTGCGATACTGGGTTTTTCTCACAATCCAGGCATGATCATTATACCATATCAAATCAATAAGTTGTATGCCCTTTACGCCTTCATAATAATTGGCGGGCACATCACCAATACCCGTTGGCAGGGTATCGTTTACTCCCTTTACACTAAAATTTTCTGTTGAGCCTTCATTAAATGTCGGGTATAAATCATTTAGCATGGCCGGGTATTTACACAGTAAGAAAGAATTGTTATTGGTATATTGAAACAGCCCGCCTGTTTTGGCGTTTAACAGATATACAACTGTATCCATGGCAACATTAACTATTTTAAGCCATTTTTCTCCAGCAATGATTTCTTCACTTTGAGCTTTATGAATACAGGTTTCTGTGCTGTGTAAACTGCCATCAATATTATAGGTGTAATACCGATAGGTCCAGATTGTGCCAACCCTTGGTTTTTGATTAACCGGTATAACCGGGCCGGTAGTTATCAGGCCATCTACTTCTTTTTGACAGGATATAAAAAAACCGGCTGTCATTAAAAAGATAAAAAGTAAACGACCGTTTATGACACCCATATTTTATGTATTAAAGTATTGGCGTAAATTTAATCTAAATTATAGTCTGACTCTTTTTTTCTTTATTGTACCTTATTCAGTTGTTTGCAATTCCCCTTAACTAAATCTTTATAAACTGCTGTTAAATATCACTATTTGGCCTGCCCTATTATGGTTTCCATTATTTTTGTAATAAATTCTTCATTTTGGGTTTAACCATATATACCAAAGACCTTGTAAAAATTTACGGCAGCCGCACGGTTGTAAACAAGGTATCGTTTAACGTAAAGCAGGGAGAAATTGTGGGTTTATTGGGGCCAAATGGGGCTGGCAAAACAACGTCCTTTTATCAGGTGGTTGGTTTGGTAAAGCCCGATGAAGGAGAAGTATTTTTGAATGATATCAATATTACTAAATTGCCCATGTATAAAAGAGCGCAAATGGGTATTGGCTATCTGCCACAAGAAGCCAGTGTTTTTCGTAAGCTGAGTGTTGAAGATAATATTCTGGCTGTACTGGAAATGACCAGTCTCAGCAAACAACAACAAAAAGATAAATTAGAAACACTGCTTGATGAATTTAATTTACAACGTGTACGTAAGAATAATGGAGATACCTTGAGCGGTGGTGAACGACGACGTACAGAAATAGCCCGCGCGTTAGCCGTTGACCCCAAATTTATTTTACTGGATGAGCCCTTTGCGGGTGTTGATCCTATTGCTGTTGAGGACATCCAGGCCATTGTGGCCAAATTAAAATTCAGAAATATTGGTATTCTGATTACTGATCACAATGTAAATGAAACCCTGTCTATTTGCGACCGCGCCTATTTACTCATTGATGGCAAAATATTTACACATGGTACTGCTGAAGAATTAGCCAGAGACGAGCAGGTGCGAAGTTTATACCTGGGTAAAAACTTTGAATTAAAGCGTAAGGATTATTTACATGTTGATGCTGCCCGATAATTATTTATCTTGTTGGCTAAATGAAGTTTATTTCTTCCGCCATATCTAAATTAGCACGTATGCGTTTGTGGCGCATCGAAAACTGGAGCAACCATCCCGTGGCAGCTCAGCGTGAGGTTTTACAAGATCTGGTAACCGCTGCCCAATACACCGAGTTTGGAAGAAAATATAGTTTTTCAAAACTTTTTACACTTAAGGAATTTAAAAAAAATGTACCCATTCATGAGTATGATCATATAAAGCCATACATACTCCGTATGATGAATGGTGAAGAAAATATTTTATGGAACACGCCGGTTAGCTGGTTTGCCATGTCTTCGGGCACCAGTTCCGATAAAAGTAAATTTATTCCTATCAGTGAAGAAAGCCTTCAGGATAATCATTTTAAAGCCACAAAAGACCTGCTTAGTAATTATTACAAAAACTTTCCTTCAAGCGATCTGTTAACGGGGAAAGGGCTTGTAGTTGGTGGTTCTCATCAAATTAGTAAACTAAATGATGAGATACAATATGGCGACCTGAGTGCGGTACTGATGCAGAATTCTCCTTTTTGGGGGCAGTGGATCCGAACACCTGAACTCAGTGTTGCCCTGCTGGATGAATGGGAAAGTAAAATTGAAAAACTGGCGCAGGTTACGGCAGAAGAAAATGTAACCTCCTTAGCCGGTGTTCCTACCTGGACCCTTCTTTTATTAAAGCGTATTTTAGAAATAAAAGGAAAATCAACTATTAAAGAAGTTTGGCCAAATTTAGAGCTCTACATAACGGGTGGCGTTTCTTTTGTGCCTTACAAAGAACAGTTTGATAAAATCATTGGCAGTAAAATAAATTACCTGGAAATATATAATGCCAGCGAAGGCTTTGTATCTGCCCGGGTAAAGCCGGATGATTTTGGGATGTTGTTGTTTACCGAACATGGCATCTTTTATGAGTTTATGCCCGTAGAAGAATATGGAAAAGAAAAACCTTTAACCGTGGGGTTAAAAGATGTGGTGATAGGTAAAAACTATGCCCTTATCATCAGTACCACAGGTGGTTTGTGGCGGTATTTAATTGGCGATACTGTACAGTTTACCAATTTAAATCCATATCACATTTTAATTACGGGCAGATTAAAACATTATATCAATGCCTTTGGTGAAGAGGTTATTGTTGACAACAGTGATAAAGCGATAGCACAAGCGGCCGAAAAAACAAACGCCGTAATCAATGATTATACAGCCGCCCCGGTGTATTTTACCGAAAACAGCAATGGGGCACATGAATGGCTGATTGAATTTGAAAAAGACCCGGATGATTTTAATACGTTTATTATTGAGCTGGATGAGGCATTAAAAAATATCAACAGCGATTATGAGGCCAAGCGTCATAAAAGTATTGCCTTGCGTTTACCAATTGTTCATAAATTACCCATCGGTACTTTTACACAATGGTTAAGAAGTAAAGGAAAACTTGGTGGCCAACACAAGGTACCCAGACTGAGTAATGAAAGACATATACTGGAAGAAATTCTGGTTTTAAAAAATAACATGGGTATTTAAATTTTTGATTTTATTATAAAAAACTGAAATTATTAAACATGACATTATTAAACGGGAAAAATGCCATCATAACAGGTGGCGCACGAGGCATAGGCGAGGGAATTGCATTAAAATTTGCTGAACATGGTTGTAATGTGGCGCTTACATATGTAAGTGATGGTAGTACAGAAAAAGCAAAAGCACTGGAAGAAAAACTGACCGCCCTGGGGGTAAAAGCAAAGGTTTACCAAAGTAATGCCGCTGATTTTGCAGCCTGTGAAATTTTTGTAAATGAGGTTCTCAAAGAATTTGGTGCAATAGATATATGTGTTAACAATGCAGGAATCTCAAAAGATAATTTATTGTTACGTATGACACCCGAACAATGGGATGATGTGATGCAGGTGAATTTGAAAAGTGTTTTCAACATGACCAAGCAGGTGATACGCCCTATGATGAAAGCAAGAAGTGGCAGCATCATTAATATGAGCAGCGTAATTGGCGAAATGGGTAATGCGGGTCAAAGTAGTTATGCCGCCAGTAAAGCGGGTATCATTGGTTTTACAAAAAGTATAGCGAAGGAATTGGGAAGCCGTAATATCCGTTGCAACGCCGTAGCCCCGGGTTTTGTGGAAACCGATATGACCAGTTATTTAAAAGAAGGGGAAGGCGCTGAAAAATATAAGGCCGATATTCCTCTGGGCCGGTTTGCCACTACCGAAGATATTGCCAATGTTTGTTTGTTTCTGGCCTGTGATATGGGAAACTATATTACCGGTCAGGTAATCAGCGCCTGTGGAGGATTAAATATATAATTTCCGTTTTTTATTAAACAGAAAAAGGCGATTGTCAGAGAAAAGTTAAATTTTTACCGGGCAATTGAATTACCGTTAACTACCTATATTTTTGTGACCTTGAAAAAAATAATTTCCATATTTTTTGTCTTTATTTTTATGCTGCAGGCGCTGCCGGTAATGCATTGGGTATACGGGCCTGATCAAACTAGTTTTTCCTTTGAAATGACCAATGAAAAGGATACAAAAGAAAAAGAGGATACTCAAAAGGAAAAGGATAGTAAAGAAAACATCATACCTATTAAGCCTTTTTATAATAAACATCTAGCATACCGATTTACCCGGCTTGTTTTACTTCCTTCAGAAAATGCAATCGTTTTGCATCATGCCGATATTAATACCCCTCCGCCGGATATTAACGGTTAACACAATTACTCTCTTATTTAAATATCTCTGTAAATAATCTCAATCGGGGCCAGCCTGATGATATAACTGCATAGCACTGTTACTAATTAAGCATTGTTTACTGAATATTAATATCAATTAAATTTATTTTATGAATAAAAATTTATTCGCCTTTTGGCGGCAGGACCTTCCTGCAAGTATTGTCGTATTTTTTGTAGCAGTCCCGTTGTGTCTTGGAATCGCATTAGCATCAGGCGCCCCCTTATTTGCCGGCATAATAGCAGGTATAATCGGAGGTATTGTTGTTGGTATTGCCAGCGGCTCTCCGCTTGGCGTTAGTGGTCCGGCGGCAGGCCTGGCCGTAATTGTTTTAACATCTATTGCCACACTGGGTTCGTGGCCTGCATTTTTATTAGCTGTTGTAATAGCCGGCTTTATTCAACTTATACTCGGCTTTGCCAAGGCCGGTTTTATTGCTTATTTCTTTCCTTCGTCGGTTATTAAAGGAATGCTTACCGGTATCGGGCTTCTCATTATCTTAAAACAAATACCACATGCCTTAGGCTGGGATAAAGACCTGGAAGGAGATGATGCATTTTTACAGGCCGACGGACAAAATACGTTTTCTGAAATTGCAAAGGCACTGGATTTTATCACACCCGGAGCAGTATTAATAGCGGCCATATCATTAGCTATTCTGATATTATGGGATACTGTATTAACAAAAAAACATAAAATTTTTCAGTTGATACAGGGGCCCATTGTGGTTGTAGTTCTTGGTATAGTAATGAATTATTTGTTTAAAGCCGGAACATTAAATTTTAGTTTAGCCGATGACCAGGTAGTTAGGCTGCCGGTTGCAAA
>CANKNL010000141.1 GCA_947483345.1 Chitinophagaceae bacterium
CAGGATCTGAGTTTATCCAAAAATTCGAGATCAATCTTTTGCGGCGTATGACGGGCATCAATTAATACAAAAACCATGGTGAGGTTTTCTCTTTTACGCAAATAGTTCTCAATCATCTGTTCCCAACGTCTGCGGCTTCTTATACTAACTTTAGCAAAGCCATAGCCGGGAAGATCGACCAAATACCATTGTTTTCTTTTGGTATCTCCTGACCCTGGTGCGGACTGGTTTGCCTTTGGCGTAGGTACCGAAGAGATTTCAAAATGATTTAATAATTGTGTTTTTCCGGGTGAGCCCGAAGTTTTTGCCAGCTTTTCATTATCGCAAAGCATATTGATCAACGAGGATTTACCGACATTACTGCGGCCAATAAAAGCAAACTCGGGTCTGTCGGGTAAGGGGCATTTTTCATAATCAGGACTACTGATAACATATTTGGCTGATTTGATTTGCATGGCGCAAAGATACAGATTGATTTCTCTAACTGATTTTAACAGGCTATTGCCTTTTACAGCTTGCAATCCTTTAACCGATATCCAGTATCTTTGCCACCCATGACAGATTATGCACACGATACCGTAGTACCTTATAAGTATTCGGAACTTGGTAAAAAACAACAGGTTGCCAGCATGTTTAATGATATTGCATTTCGTTATGATTTCTTAAACCGCTTTCTCAGTGCAGGTATTGATATTAGATGGCGGAAAAAAATGATCAGACAATTAGTGAAAAACAAGCCGCTGTATATATTGGATGTGGCTACCGGTACAGCAGATGTGGCGATTATGGCATCTGGTATATTAAAGCCTGTAAAAATATGGGGTATTGATATCAGTGATGGCATGCTGGATATGGGTAGAAAAAAAATAGAAAAACTGGGGATGCAAAATACTATAGAACTGTTAAATGGTGATTGCGAAACAATAAATTTTGAAAATGATTCGTTTGAAGCCGTAACTGTAGCATTTGGCGTACGTAATTTTGAAAACCTGGAAAAAGGGTTATCAGAAATATTACGGGTTTTAAAACCCGGAGGTAAGTTGGCCGTGCTCGAATTCAGTAAACCTAAATCTGCAGTTGTTAAGGCCATGTATAATCTGTACATGAAAATTATAACACCCAATTTGGGTAAATTATTTTCAAAAAACCGCCACGCATACCAATATCTCGACGAATCAATCAGCAAATTTCCGGAAGGAAAAAATTTTACAAATATCCTCGATAATCTGGGATATAGAAACACTTATACTAAACCATTGAGCTTAGGCATATGCAGCATCTATTGCGGAGAAAAATAATACATACGGGGATAGCTATTTTGTTTTGCCCTTTAATTGGCTTGTCGCAGTTAAGGCAAGAAATTAATCAGGAGGATCATGACGATAAAAAAATTCGTTTTGGTATAAACCTGGGTGCAAACCGCTCTCATTTCAGTTTTACGCATCATCCGCTTTTTTTACAACAGGCCCCATATGACAGTATTACTGTAATTGAAAGCGTAAATAGCACCGGTATAAATCTGGCCTGGCTTGTTAACTTTCGTTTGGGTGAGCATTTTGATTTAAGAACCTTTCCGGTTAACCTGACTTTTACAGAAAAGAACTTTCAATATAATGTCACTTATCCTGATGGACCAGCCGGAGAAGCACGGGTAACAGAAAAAAAAGTACAATCTATTTCATTAAGTATCCCGGTTCAAATAAAATTCAGCAGCGACCGGATTAATAATTTTAAAGTATACATGATCGGTGGTGGTAAAGTAGAGTATGATCTTGCTTCAAATGCGGGTGCCAAAAAAGCTGAGGACAAGATCAAACTAAAAAAATTGGATTATGGTGTTGAAGCAGGTCTTGGCTTTCACTTTTATTTCCCCATGTTTGTTCTAACTCCGGAAGTTAAAATGGGTTGGGGCATTGGTAACCTGCACAGCAGGGATACAGACCTGAAATACTCCAAAGTGCTTGATAAAATTAATTCACGAATGATCTCTTTTTCATTAACAGTAGAATAAAAACAAACTGTTAATAGTCGTATCGGCGATTAAACATATTTATACGAATACCTCCTGTAAAAAGTGTTGTGCTACTGGCAGCCGACATATTAATTGTTTTATAATGCCGATACAGTCCGGTGATTTCAAAAAATATATTTTCTCTTATTTCATAGGACACCTGCAGGTAGGCATTTAATACCGTGGCTTTATTTCCACTGCCGATTTTAAATCCATCATTCATGGTGCGGGTAGTATAATCCCTGAAAATATTGCCACCAAAATTTTTCCCGGCACTGTCTAATCCTTTGTAATAATAAATGCCTTGTAAATACACCTGCCATTTTGGTGCCGGCTGATAACGTATTATACCCATAAACTCCTGGAAGTTTGAACCCAACGGATGCGCCAGGGGTTGATTGTAATGGGTATAATTGGAAATGGTATCATTATGTGTATAGGTGAATGGTCTAACCCGGTTTGTTTCCAATTGTATGTCTAGGTTGGGAACACCAAAGGCATCAATATATTTAAGGCCAACCTGAATACCCCATTTATTAACCCAACTGGTAGGGTTATTTTTGATTTCTGAAAGCACAAATTCATCCAGCAAAAACTGGCCATACAATTGTGCCTTATGGCCAATATTGGCTTTAAAATCTAAACCGGCAACTGCATTATCAGGGCTTCCAACTGTACCTTCAATATGCCTGTAAAAAATAATGGGATTCAGGTATTGAAAATCGAACCTGTTTTTTCGTCCAAAGATTACACCTTCAAACAAGCCAATATTAAGCCATTTGGTTACATTCATACTCAGGTGATGCATGGCTGCATATTTACGGTCTAATAAACTATCGCCAGCTTTTTTAAACTGGGGCATCAGTTCCATAAATAAATTCTGATAATTGATTTTCCAGATCCGGGTGTTTAATTTTAAAAACAAATTACTGTTACCATAATCGCTTAAAAATAAACTGCGGTATCCGTTGCCAATAAAATTTTTATCATAACCAAACTGAACATCAATGGCACCACCGGCTTTAACCGTAATATAGCCACGGGCATCAAAATAATCGTACCCGCTGGTTTTAAAAGGTTTGTAAAACCCTACGCCGGGCACGGCCCTGAATTGACTGACCTGCTGCTGAAAAAATTGCGGACCCCTTTCCTGGTTATCCGTTATAAATGTAGAAAATCCAATTTTACGGCCAATGGTTCCCCTTAGTGTTACCCCTTTGCTGTTTAAGTATATGGGTTTATTGTACCCGGTTTCAATACCCTGTACATATTGAAATACAGGATTCAACGCAAGAAAAAAATCTTTTGTCTTAACTTCTAAAAAATTAGGTTTTGTTTTGTAAAAAGTCTTCAGCAACGGTCGCTTACTTTTAAATTCTTTATTTGACCCTGTTGCCCATTCGCTGTTATTCATTAAAAAACTGGTCAGGTTATATTCGTCAATGGATGTTAGTGCCTGGCTGTTCCAATCCTGATATTTATCCTGGCCGGTTAAAGTATCTTTATAACCAAGTCTGGCACTGTCTATAAATTCGGTCTGTTCCACAATGTATTTTCTGTTGAATGGCCGTACTGATGAAAAATTAAGGTTCGTATTCTTTTGCTGCTTAATTTCCATCCGGTCAACAAAATGAATGTCTTTTGATCCGGGTATTAAAAAGGTGGATTGGGCTGTTGCAAATGCAGGGCAAATAAAAAACAACAGTTTGGTTAAGCTTTTAATAAATTGCATCAGATAATTTTAGTTTAACAAGTAACACTATTCAAGATATGCAAAAATACCTTTTTAAAAACATACAGGTTGTAAATGAAGGAAAAATTCAGGCAATGGATATTTTAACCACAGGGGAAAGAATAGAGAAAATGGCCGGAACTATTGAAACAAAATATAGAGTTACCGAAATGAGTGGGGAAGGAAAATATCTTTTTCCTGGGGTTATTGACGATCAGGTTCATTTTAGAGAGCCGGGACTAACGCATAAAGCAACTATGTATACCGAAAGCAAAGCTGCTGTGGCTGGCGGTGTTACCAGTTTTATGGAAATGCCCAATACAGTACCCAATGCGTTGACTCCACAATTACTGGAAGATAAATATACCATTGCAGCCAATAATTCGCTGGCCAATTACTCATTTTTCATGGGCACCAGCAATAACAATGCGGATGAGGTTTTAAAAATGAATGACCATAAACAGGATGTATGCGGTGTAAAAATATTCATGGGCTCCAGTACCGGCAATATGCTGGTTGACAGTCATAATGCTTTAGATAAGGTTTTCAGAGAAAGCGAAATGCTGATTGCCACCCATTGTGAGGATGAAAGAATAATTAAAGCTAATTATGAGCAGATCAAAAAAGAAAAGGGCGAATTATCTCCCGCAGATCATCCTTTAATCAGAAATGATGAAGCTTGTTTTGAGTCTTCTTTGATAGCCATAAAGTTTGCACAGAAATACAATAGCCGTCTGCATATTTTGCATATCAGCACCGAAAAAGAATTACAGCTTTTCGGCAATATGGTACCACTAAAGGAAAAAAGAATTACAGCAGAAGTTTGTGTACATCATTTGCATTTTACAGCCGATGATTATGCAGAACTGGGCTATAAAATAAAATGTAACCCGGCTATAAAAGCCGCACACAACAAGGAGGCCTTGTGGAAAGCCCTGCTCGATGACCGTTTGGATGTTATCGCTACTGATCATGCACCACATACAATATTTGAGAAAGGTTATGGTTCACCTTCGCTAAGTTCAACTCCTCCCCCGATGGGGGAGGTTGGGAGGGGGCCGGGCGCTTATGAACAGGCCCATGCAGGTTTACCGCTGGTGCAGCATCCGTTGTCATTAATGTTGCATTATCATAAAGCAGGCCGGATAAGCATGGAAAAAATTGCAGAAAAAATGAGCCATGCTGTTGCAGATTGTTTTCAGATCAGCAACCGGGGTTATATACGCGAAGGCTATTTTGCCGACCTGGTGGTGGTTGACAATAATTCACCTTCTACCGTAACCAAAGACAATATTTTTTATAAATGTGGCTGGAGTCCTTTAGAGAATTTTACTTTTCCTGCATCTATAGTAAATACATTTGTAAGTGGTAACATGGTTTATGATAATGGAAAATTTAATGAAACAACAAAGGGCCAACGTTTAAAATTTGATCGTTAAAAATAAAATCCTGAGAACAGTGGTATGGAAATAGACAAAACAACACTTGCCGATCTATTAATGTTTAACAGTGGGGAGGAGGTATCGGTATTTGGTAAATTGGACCTGTGCAGTACTTCCCATGGCAGCGAACAATTGCGGATCAATTTTGCCACGCCTTTAAAAACACAGGCGGAGATTGTTGCAGTACAACAAACCCTAAAGCTCTTTATAAAAAAATTGAATCAGTGGCCGGTACAAATAACGAATGGTACAGTGATGGTGGTTGAAAAATTTTTCGATTCCCAGATCAGCCAGATCCCCCCGCATCCTTCTGCTGTAGAAGCATACAGCTATAAATTATTTCATGGCCCCGACTTTGCTCTGGTTACCTATTCTGCAAAACATTGTTTTGATTTTATTAAAGGGTTTCAGCATTTACTACAATTATTTTCAGAAGAAAATACACCGGCGCCATTAAAAAAAGTTTTATCAGCGATTGACAGTATCATTAAAAAAGACCAGTTGGCTGTTGTTGAAAAGTATAAGAATTTTGAAGCGTTACCCCATATACAAATACTGGAGCTTGCACATTTTATACGCTACGGTTACAAACATCATATACTTGATCTGGTGGTGCTGTATGCTCAGATCGATGCCTGGTATGGTATGGCAAGGGCTATTGAAAATCAGGGATTAGTTTTTCCTGTATTTATTCAAAACGACGAACCTGTAATTGAAGCTACAGGTTTGTATCATTTGCTGGTAAAGGAACCTGTGGCTTATGAAGTGATGTTGAATCAAAAAACAAATTTTCTGTTTTTAACCGGCGCCAATATGGCCGGTAAAAGTACGTTCATTAAATCGGTGGGGGCTTCAGTTTTTTTGGCACATATTGGTATGGGAGTACCTGCACAACAAATGACATTGACTTTATTTGACGGGATGCTCAGTAATATTAATGTGGTAGATAATATTTCTAAAGGCGAAAGTTATTTTTATAATGAAGTGCAGCGCATTAAAGCCACCATCACCAAAATAAGCGATGGTAAAAAGTGGCTGATATTGATTGATGAATTGTTTAAAGGCACCAATGTGCAGGATGCCATGAAGTGCAGCAGCACCGTAATTGAAGGCCTGTTAAAAATGAAATCCTCGCTCTTCATCCTGTCTACGCATTTGTATGAGATTGGGGAAGGACTTAAAAAATACACCAATATTGATTTTAAATATTTTGAAACCTCGGTGATCAAAGACCAACTTCATTTCAGCTATCATTTAAAAGACGGCATCAGCAATGACAGGTTGGGTTATTTGATTTTGAAGAGAGAGGGTGTTGTGGCTATGTTAGAGAAGATGTAAATAAATGCTGCTAAATTATATTCTTCTTTCCTATTAAACTTTTTATAACTTTAAGAAAAATTCGTACCCATGCTCGTCAAAACTTATGGCAGCGCCGTATATGGTGTTGAGGCTATCAGCATAACTGTAGAAGTAAGTGTAAACAACCAGGGCAAAAATTATTTTATTGTTGGTCTGCCAGATAATGCTGTTAAAGAAAGTTTGCAGAGGGTGGAGAGTGCCATTAAAAGCAATAAACTGTATATGCCCCGTACCAAGCTGGTGGTAAACCTGGCTCCTGCCAATATTAAAAAATCAGGCACTGCATTCGATCTACCCATTGCCATTGGTACATTGGGTGCCACAGAACAAATTAAAAATCCTGAAAAATTAGCTGACTATGTGATTATGGGAGAACTTAGCCTTGATGGTGAGATCAGACCCATCACAGGCGCCTTGCCCATTGCCATTCAGGCACGTAAAGAAGGGTTTAAAGGCTTTATTGTTCCAAAGCAAAATGCCAGAGAAGCGGCGATGGTAAATAGCCTGAATGTGTATGCCGTAGAACATATTAAAGATGTGATTGAATTTTTTAATAATGAAAATTCAATTCAGCCAACTATCGTAAATACCCGGGAAGAATTTGCCCATGCACAAAGTGATTTTGATATTGATTTTTGCGACGTAAAGGGTCAGGAAAATATTAAACGGGCTTTAGAAATTGCAGCAGCAGGTGGGCATAATGCCATTCTGATTGGTCCGCCTGGTTCAGGTAAAACTATGCTGGCAAAGCGTTTGCCTACTATATTGCCGCCATTAAGTTTGCAGGAAGCATTGGAAACAACAAAAATTCATTCTGTTGCGGGCAAACTTCCTGCAGATTCTACTTTAATTTCAAGGAGGCCTTTCAGAAGTCCGCACCATACTATAAGCGATGTGGCATTGGTTGGCGGTGGCGGCATTCCACAGCCGGGCGAAATTTCTTTGGCCCATAACGGCGTTCTGTTTTTAGATGAATTGCCTGAGTTTAAGCGGCAGGTTTTAGAAGTCATGCGCCAACCGATGGAAGAAAGAAAAGTGACTATCTCCCGGGCAAAAGTGGCATTGGATTTCCCCGCTTCATTTATGTTGATAGCCAGTATGAATCCTTGTCCCTGTGGATTTTTTAATCATCCCGAAAAAGAATGTACTTGTCCGCCGGGTGGTGTACAAAAATACCTGAATAAAATATCGGGCCCTTTGTTAGACCGGATTGATCTACATGTGGAAGTAACACCGGTTGCCTTTAATGAATTATCATCTGTACAGCAATATGAAAAAAGCAGCAACATAAGAGCGCGTGTAATACAAGCAAGAGAAATACAGGAAGCGCGCTATAAAAACAGTGAAGGCGTTTATGCCAATGCACAAATGAGCAGCAA
>CANKNL010000142.1 GCA_947483345.1 Chitinophagaceae bacterium
AAAAGAATTTTGAAATGGTGAGATAAGTAAATATGGAAAACCCTGCAAAAAAACAAAGGGTACCCCATAAACCAAAAAAGTGCATAGGCCTTTTACCAAATTTACCAACAAACATAATTGAAAAAAGATCGAGGAACCCATTTATAAAACGCTCCCAGCCAAATTTGGTTATCCCGTATTTTCTGGCTCGGTGCTCTACCACTTTTTCGCCTATTTTTCTAAAGCCGCTCCATTTTGCCAAAATGGGAATATAACGGTGCATTTCCCCATAAATTTCAATGCTTTTCACCACTTTACTTTTATAGGATTTAAGGCCACAATTAAAATCGTGCAGTTTAATCCCCGAACTTTTTCGGGCTGCAGCATTAAATAATTTTGATGGAATATTTTTTGAAAAAGTATTATCATAGCGTTTTTTCTTCCACCCACTTACAATGTCAAAGCCATCCTCCACAATCATTTTCCGTAGTTCGGGAATTTCATCAGGACTGTCCTGCATATCAGCATCCATGGTTATTACAACATCGCCCTGCGAGGCTTTAAAGCCCTCATTAAGTGCTGCGCTTTTACCATAGTTGCGTTGAAATTTGATCCCTTTAATATGGGGATTAACAAGGCGTAGCTGCTCTATTACTTTCCATGAATCATCCGTACTGCCATCATCAATGTAAATTATTTCATAACTAAAATTATTGTCCAGCATTACTTTTTCAATCCATGCCGACAGTTCGGGCAAAGATTCATCTTCGTTAAATAAGGGTATTACAATTGATAGATCCATGTAAATTAATTTCTCTTAATAAAAAACAATGAAGTGGCAGCAGTAAAGGCAGCGCCAATAAGCAAATATCCAAATATAGCACCTGATAACAACATGGTGAGGTAATAATCCTTTGCTTTTTCAAGATTAGTGGTCATTTCAGCCGCTGTTGTATTTCCTTTTTTAACCATGTCTACTGTATACGCTTTTACCATATCATCTTTAAACTCGGGATGCAGTTTATTAAAAACAAATGTAAAAATGACCATCAACAAGGTTATTACTATAAAACACTTAAATCCCTGAAGAAAAAATGCGCCAAATTTATTGGTATTTTCGGCTGATTTTGAAAAATCATAAATGGTCCAGATGATACCCGCTGCATAGGCTAAATAAATAATGTATTGAAGGGGGCTGTCAAATGGACGTCCCGAATAAAAAAAAGCCAACGACAACATGATCATTACGGCTCCGGCAATTAATCCTTTTTTAGCGGCACTTAAATTTTTAAACATATTTTTAGTTCAATTGTAAATTTGATTTATTCATAATGCCAATCACTTTTCCCATTAATGTTTTGCCAATAAAAGCTGAGTTTTTTGATTTGGAATGTATCATGGAGGCTTCAAAAACAAATTCAGTTGTTGGTGTAAATAAAGTGAGTGATGCTGGTTCTCCTGTTTTTATTTCAGGGATGGGTAAACCAAATATATGCCTGATATTGATGGTTTGCATCTGCACAAAATCTTCTGCTGTTAAGCCACAATACATGAATACGGCAAACAGGGTTTCCAAACTGATCATGCCGGGTTTAGCATATTCAAATTCACATGTTTTATTATCCCAATGTTGGGGTAGGTGATGAGAAGCAATACAGTCGATGGTTCCATCAAGTAAGGCCTGTCTTAAAGCCAGCATATCCGTCCTGTTTCTTACTGGTGGATTAAGTTTTAGATTGGCGTCATACGACTGCAGATCTTCATCACAGAAATAAATTTGATATGGGGTGATAGAACAGGTTACCGCTATGCCGGCATCTTTAGCCCGCTTTATATAGTCCAAGCTTTTGGGAGATGAAACGCCGGTGAAGTGCAGTTTACTATCTGCATACCTGGCCAATTTAATATCACGGGCCACCATTAGTTCTTCAGCCATAGTTGGCTTACCTGGAAGGCCCATTTGTGTAGATATAATGCCCTCATTCATCAGCCCGTTTGTGCCAATACTGGTATCGTCGGGGATTTGGATAATAGTGCCATTAAAGCGTTTAACATACTGAAGAGCCTTTAAAATCAATCCCGAATTTTGAATAGGATGAATACCATCGCTAAAAGCCAGAGCGCCGGATTGGCGCATATCATACATTTCGGAAAGTTCTTTGCCCTCAGCCATTTTTGAAACAGCACCAATAGGATGAATATTTATAGCAACCTGCTTTGCCTTTTGATTGATATATTCTATCTGTGATTTATTATCCACCACAGGGTGGCTGTTTGGGATCAGCATAATATCTGTAAAACCTCCTGCAGCTGCGGCTTTTGCACCAGATTCAATATTTTCCTTTTGTTCAAATCCGGGATCTCCAAAATCGGCAAACATATCCATCCAGCCAATGCTTACACATAATCCTGTATTTTCAATGCGTTGATCTGCTTGAGCTGTAATTTGGTCTTCTATATCGGTAATGATACCGTCTGTTATTAAAATATCTTTAATTTGCCCGTTATAAGGAGAGGCGGGAGAAATAATTGTAGCCTGTTTGATTAAAATTTTCATGTATTTAAAAGTTCAGCTAAGATAAGGTAAGTTGCTGTTTTAAAAGTTGAAAATTTCTGCTACTTTTGCCATCCGCTGTTTTTGGGTTGTAACTAACCCTAGTAATGGCAAATGGGTTATTTTTTCGGGATGTAGCGCAGCCCGGTAGCGCACACGTCTGGGGGGCGTGGGGTCGCAAGTTCGAATCTTGTCATCCCGACATTGTTATTTCCTAAGATAATAATTGTTTTTGGAGATAACACCTGAAAGCCGACTTTAAATGGTCGGCTTTTTTTATTGCTCCAAAACGAGCATAATATCTTGCTCAATTTGGTTAGAACTGGCGGTAGGCATCCCGACATTATCAATCTCTACTTTGTTGATTTATTGCACTAAAACTATGATATGTCGCCAAAATCAATTTTATATAAATACAAAAGGATATAAGTTCTGCTTTTGAATAAAAAAGTATAATTTTATAAACTGAACCTTAATAAATTTCCCTTAATCAAAAACTCAGCTTATGACGATGAAATCAGTATTAAAAACAAGTGCCTTCTTTTTATTATTACTTTTTGTTACTGCCGAAAGTATAAAAGCACAAAAAGTGAAAATTACAACCTCTCCGCAGTCTGCTAAGATTTTCGTTAACGGGGTATCGATGGGTGCGGGCCAATTAATAGTAACAGTGCCAGGCAACGAATGTGTTACCGTACAAATTGTTGAAGAAGGTTTTATTCCGGAGACCAGGACCTACTGTAAAAAAAGAGGGGTTTCACCACCACCCAAAACAGATTATTTTCAATTACAGCCCGATGAGTCTTATACGTCATCCTTACAATCTGATATTGCCAACAATGAAATTGTTTTAAATGTAAAATCCGATCGTACTAAAACAGAAGCCTGGAGAATTATTGTGTCTACCATTTTAAGTAAGTTTGATGTGCTGGAAAACAATGATGAAAAATTGGGTTATTTAAGAACGTCCTGGGTAGGAGTAACCTTTAAAGCCAATACCGTTCGTATGCGTGTAATTGTTAAACAAGCCAGTGATGATCCATTATCATACAAGATCAAATTGGTTTCAGAAAATTCCGGCAGGTCTGGCACCTCTTTCAGTGCAGATGAACAATACCGGTCATTTGACAGGATTTTGAAAAAATATGATGGCTTTCTGGAAGAAATATCAACAAAGCTTAAAAATTAAAGTTATTTAATAACCGGTTGTTATTATTAAAAATGCAATTGTAATTTTATTACAATTGCATTTTTAATGTCAGCTTAGCGGTCAGGTTAATTATTAGCTGTATTCACTTTCATTATTACCGGTGCTTTGTTTTTTAATGCTTTTAACGCTATGCCTTTTTCATTTTGGGTATCTAATAAAATAACGTGATGGTCATACCCCATATCAATTAAAACCCGGTCATCAATTATCCAGCCTCTTCCCTGTATCACAGTCTGTTTACCTGTAAAACGGTTGAAGACCTGCAAATCATCCAGCAATACAAAGGAAACAATATCTCCGTCTTTGAATTTTTTATACTTTCCGGTTATACGTGCAGCTACAAATTTAATTTTTGACAGATCCGTTTTTGATACACCATTTAATTTTTTGCCTAAAGTTACCGGATGTTCACCATCGTTTTCATCCACTTTAATAGTCATGCCACCAATCTTTACATTAGTGGCATTGATATCTGATTTACCGTTTTTTGATTTGGGGTCTTTACTTGAAGTGAATATATTGTATCCGAAATTACCCATGTATAATTCCGGAAATTCAAATAATTCTTTAACTGCAATGATCTTATATACATAGGCAGCTGTTTCTTCATTTAACTGCATTTGAAAATAATTTGTACCTTGTTTTTTTATGGCATTTTGGATGTTACCAATACCATTATTATAGGCTGCCGCAGTTAAAGACCATGAGGATATGCCAAACTGTTTTCGAATATATAAATAATAATTTGCTAAAACCTTACAGGCTGCGTAAGTTGATTTATTAAAATCATTTCTGTCATCAACCACCCCATTTACAACCAAGCCCAGTTCTCTGGCAGTTTCCGGCATCAGTTGCCAAAACCCTGCAGCACCGGCACTTGAAACGGCATTTTTAAATCCACTTTCTACTATGGCCAGGTATTTAAAATCCTGCGGTAAACCCGTAGCACTCAAATAATATTCTACCTGACTCATGTATTGATTAACCCTTTGCCGTAAAGAAGGCACATTTACATAATTAATCTGTTTTTTTATGATGCTCATCAACTTATCAGATACAAACTGGTCAGCTACAGGAATACGTTCTCCGCAAAAAATAATTTCATGCTGAGCTATTGATTGATTTGACAGCCCGGATAAATAACAACAGAGTACAAGTTTGTAAAGGACTAAATTATGTTTTATAAATATTTTCATATCACAGAAACTTCAAAATAATAAACCGACAATAAATTTGTTTAAAAAAATTAATACCTGCCTTCTTCTTCATTATATTTGGTTCCCGGTATGTCTATTCCTAATTTAACTTTATTCAGCCTGTCACTTAATTCAAAGTTTAATTTTTCAGTATCATTTATGTAATAGCTTTTACATACATAAATGACAACGGCCTCATTTCCGGGTGTTACAATTGGTAAAAAGGCAGGGAATAAATAAACCGGATATAATTTTATTCTATTGCCCGATCTTTTTGTCCAGGTCAGCATCATGGCACCGGTTAGAAAATCTGTTTTACTGTTATTCTGGATCAGGAATTTAATATAAACACTCGATCCTTCAAAATCAATGGCCTGGCAGGTTAACTTAATTTTATCTTCAGTTGTATTAATAGTTAACCTTGGTGTTGCAGCTACCATATCCCTGAAAATGGTTGCATTTTCCATGGTATTTACAGCGCCTTCGTTAAAAGGTTGTTCGGGCGGCAGCGTGGTGAAATCAATAGTTGGATATTTGGCTTTCAATTCAGCATTACTATAAGGTATAGGTGCCATTTTTACAAGGGGTGCATCAATGGGAGGTTTATCTTTTGATTTAGGCTCTGTATTTATTTTTTCGGGCACAATTGGCTTAGCGATATCAGATTTAGCAATTTCCGTTTTTTTATTTTTAGCATTAATCTCTTTCGCCATTTGATAGTTAACGATTTCCAATCTTTGTTTTGCATAGTCATGATCGGGTCGAATGGCCAAAACCTCGCTATAGGCAACCTTGGCCATGGCATAGTTTTTTTCTCTTACAGCCTGGTCGGCACGTTTAAGTGCATCCCTGTATTTTAGATCTAACTCTTCCTCTTTTTTATAGGCTGCCAGTTTTGCCCTGTCTTCATTCTCTTTTTGCACATTTTTTATCTCTGCAGTGATATAATTTATTTGGGTTTTAGGATAATATTCATTGGGTTTAATGGTTAATGCATCTTTATAGGCCGCAATGGCATTTTCATAAGCTTTTGCAATCAGAAAACTATCACCTGTTGACACTTTTTGTTCAAATTTATGATCCACTTCAGTAGCCTTTGAAACAGCTTCTAATTTAGTCTGAATGTCTTTTAGCTGTATTTTAGGTTCTTCTTCTAAGGGGTTTAATTGTAATGCTTCCTGATATGATTTTTTGGCACTGACAAAATCGGCTTTCAAATAATATGATTTTGCTTTCGACATCACCAATATATATTTCTTTTTCATTTCAACAGCACTGGCAATACTGTCTTTTTTAAGTTTTTCAGCAGTCGCTATCTGGTCAAGTTTAAGCTGTATCTGATTTATTTTGTCAATAGGCAATTTTTCTAAAGGTTTAAGCAAAGCGGCATCAGCATATAATTTCCGGGCTTTTAAATAGTTGCCATTACCAAATTCTATTAAAGCTTTATCAATGACTGCAGTATATTGTGTATTCAATTCTATTTCCTTAGTCAACTTTATTTTGTCAGCCTTTTCTTTAACTCTTTGTTCTTCAAATATTTTATCTATTACAGCAATTTGATCAACCGGCCATTTATCATTACTCAAAACAGAGGCCTTAACATATTCAATTTTAGAAGCCTCATATTTATTTTTATTAAATAATTTATCAGCTTCTTTTATCAATGCTTTATAGTCTTTTTCGCGGGTTTGTTTTTCTTTTTCTTCCTGCTTTATTCTTTCTTTTACCTGTCGTTCAGTTTCCAGCTGTGAGATCATTTTTTTCTTATCAGCATCTTCCTTTTCCCTTAATTTTTGTATGGTTTTTAATTGCTCAGTTGGCCAGGCCCTTTTATCAATACTGATTGCCTTGTTATAAGCCAAAATTGCATTTTCAAAATCTCTTGCAGTATAGAGCTTATCAGCCGTTTTTATAGCAGCATTATAATCTGCTTCCAGTCTGGCTTTCTCTTTATTTTTTTGTTCTAAAGCTAAATCAGATAAACGTTTTTGTTTATCTGCATTTTCTTTTGCCAGGGCTTCTGCCTGCAGTTTATTTATTTTAGTTATCTGATCAAGTGGATATGATTTTTTGGTTAAGCCGGAGACTTTGATGTATGCGGCTTTTGCATTTTCATAATCTCCAGCCTTAAATAATTTATCCGCATTTTCAATAGTGCTGGTATACTTGACTTCCAATTCAGATTTTTCCTTTTCACGGTTTTCCAGATCATCAATTTTTTTTAGTTGATTGGTGGCCAATACATCGTTCTGCTTAATAACCAGGGCTTGTTCATAGGATACACGGGCTTCAATAAGTTTTTCTTTCTTTAAGGCTTTGTCGCCACTGGTGATATATTCTTTGTATAAATTGTCAAGCTTTTGTTGTTCATTTTTATCTGTTTCTGCAGTCAATTGTGCTTCAATTATTTCCAATTGACGTTTAGCATAATTATCTCCTGGCTTTATGTCCAGGGCTTTTTTATAATTGTCCTGAGCTTTGGCATATTTTTTTGCATTGAAGTTAGATTTGGCGGTAGCAATGATGTCAATATATTGTTTGTTTAGTTCAAGGCTGCTGTTTTTTTCTTTATCCGCCAGTCTTATCCTTATTTCATCAAGTCTTTGCTTAGGGATCTGATCGTTAGGTCTTAGAGTTGCCGCTTTCTCAAAATTCAGTTTTGCGGAGGTATAGTCCTGTTGTTTAATATTCATGTCTCCTTGCTCCAGTAAGGCATAATAATTGGCAGCCGTATTTTCAGCAGATCTGTCTTTTTTACTTTTTTTTGTCTCTTTGCCCGAAACCTCCGGATTTTTACTGACAATCATTTTTGAACTGGCTTGGTCTCTGATATGTTGTTCCAGTTTTTTTGTAGTGGAATAATCATAATCCATTTCTGCATCATTATTATAATCGATATTTTTCTTAAATACAATTACAAATTTGTGATTTCGGCCTCCTTCGGTAACCAGTAAGGGCGCTGATTTTGTCC
>CANKNL010000143.1 GCA_947483345.1 Chitinophagaceae bacterium
AAAATTGCAGATCTGGGTATCTATCCTGCGGTTGATCCTTTGGATAGTACGTCACGTATTCTTACACCATTAATTGTTGGTGCCGAGCATTATGATACTGCAAGCAGAGTAAAATTAATTTTACAGCGCTATAAAGAATTACAAGATATCATCGCCATCCTTGGTTTGGATGAATTGAGTGATGAAGATAAACTGGTTGTATCCAGAGCACGTAAAGTACAACGGTTCTTGAGTCAGCCTTTCTTTGTGGCTGAGCAGTTCACCGGTTTAAAAGGTGTTTTAGTTCCTATTGAAGATACCATCCGTGGGTTTAATTCCATTATGGATGGAGAAGTGGATGAGTATCCCGAAGCTGCTTTTAACCTGGTAGGTAATTTGGAAGATGCGATTGAAAAAGGTAAGAAGCTGATGGAAGCGGCGAAAGCGTAAGGCAGTATTTAGTACTGAGTACTGAGTATTGAGTAATTAGACAAAGTGCTGATTTAACAGTTTTTTTCTAAATACTAAGTACTGAATACTAAATACTGAATACTAAATACTAAATACTAAATACTATTATGACTTTAGAAATACTTACACCCGAACAAAAAATTTTCAGCGGCGAGGTATACGGCGTTCAGCTCCCCGGCATTGCAGGTTTGTTTGAAGTATTAGACAAGCATGCGCCAATGGTGAGTGCGTTAAAAGCAGGCCGGCTAAAAATTTTAAAAGACAAAACACAAACGGCCGGCTATAATATTAAAAGCGGATTTGTTGAAGTTTTGAACAATAAGACAACCGTATTGGTTGAAGGTGCTGAAGAAGTTTAAAAGATTAACAGCTTATAATAATAAACCCATACGTTTTAGACTGCCCCCAAAAAGTTAGACACTTAATGGGGGCATTTTTATTGTTAGCGTGACTCACTGTTTATTAATCCATTTGTTTTTTTAACTGCACAAATGCCCAGGCCGTAAAAGGGAGCAATAATAAACTTAAAAAACTAAGCCAGTTGCCGGTAAAATAAAACAAACTAAAACTGAATACAAAAAGAAAAACCGGATAGAGTACTAACAGGAACCCCACTATTTTAGAATCATCATGGCCCGGCTCCTTGATTAAACCATCGCTGATCCATTTAATTAATAAGTATAAGGGAGCATGAATAAGCAGTCCAATAGCGGCGGGAACACCCAGCAGTATTTTTTTTAGCAGGGGTTGCCTGATGTAAAATGCTTTTTGTAAGGCTATTTTATCTGTGTTATTGATTTCAAAAATATGTTCGGCAAGTTGTTGATTTAAAGTTTCATTAAATTGTCGAAGTGCATTACCATGTGTGTTTTTATAATCGATGTCTGCTTTGGTGATGGGATCACCAAAAAACATTTTTATATTTTTTCCGAATTTTTTAAATGAATTATAGTTTAAAGCAATTGGTAAAACTGTCAAATCAATACCCTCTTCCCAGCTGCTGATAGCCAGACGGGCTGTACCTTTTTTTAAAGGCCGTAAATGCCATTCATTAATACATCGGCCTTCACTGAAAATAAGTACAATGCCATTTTGTTTAAAAACATTTTTGCAAAGTTCAAAGGTTTTATAATTCTCATCCAGGTTTTCTACACCTTCACTAACCCTGTACACCGGAAACATTTTAAAGAGGTATAAGAATCTGGCAAAGAATTTATTTTTAAAAGCATCTCCCCGGGCAAGTGAATATACGGTCCCTTCAAATAAGGTACATAGTATGATGGCATCTAAAAAAGAATTCGGATGATTAACGGCAAGCAATAAAGGCCCTTTTTGTTTTAATAGTTCTTTTTTATTGATAGCTATCGTTCTGCAATAAATAGGCAAGGCCAGCCTGGCTAAAATTTTAACGAATGAATACAGCAATTAGTTATTTATTTTAAAGGGGAAGTTAATTATAATTTAAACAAAAAAAATCCGGAAATTAATTTAGCTGTGGATCTAACGGAAAATTGATCATCATTTTGTATTCACCACCCAACTCCAGCAGGCTGCCCTTCCATATTTGGTCATGTTCGGTATTGAAAACCAATTTACGGTTTGCCGAAACAGTAAGCCAGCTTTTTTCATTCAGTTCTACAGCCAATTGACCATCACCCCAGCCGCTGTAGCCAATAAAAAATTTTATTTTAGTCAGGTCTATAGTATTATTTTTTATGAGTGCTGTTATCGTTTCAAAATTTCCGCCCCAGTAAATACCATGACTTACTCTAACAGATTCCGGTATCAGATGCGGGCATTGGTGTAAGAAGTGTATTGTATTCATTTGAACCGGTCCGCCATAAAACACCGGTATAGGATGGTCTTCCAGATCAGTTACCAGTTCATTTAAAGTTTGTTCAATCTGTTTATTTAAAACAAAACCAAAGCTGCCTGCTTCCTGATGTTCACACAACAGTACAACCGTTCGTAAAAAATTCGGGTCCTTTAAAAAAGGATCTGCAATCAATAATATGCCGGCGGCGGGTTCAATCATGTTTCTAAAGTAATATTTAATTTTAGAAAACCATTACGATCTGTGTTTTATTTACAAAAATCTAAACCTTAGTTAAATTTTTGGATTATTGGTTTTAAATTATATTGCAGCCTTATACTGAATTACCTTTACTGGGATGAAGAAAATTTTTCCAATCATAACTATCCTGATCCTGCTTTCTTTGTTCGGGCTCATTTTTTTCCAGTATTTATGGATTAAAAGTGCAAAAGCTACAAAAGACAAGCAGGTTAAGGAAAACATTATCCGTGCAGTGAATTATGCCGGCACTTTACTTACTCAGGAAAAAAATGCGTTGATGCCCCTTCCCAGAAAAAGTGATTTGCTTTTTCCCGGTGATAAATTACAGATGCAGTATTTTAAACCATCGGTTATTAAACGTTTTTCAAAAGATGAAATCTCAGATATCATCCGCATGGGGTTTAATAAAAATAACCTGCAGGATTTTCCATTTGAATTTAATGTGCGGATCAATTCAATAAACGGCGACCAGGTTTACAGCGATAATTTTTTTAAATATTATGCCGATACCATAAACAGTCTGAATATTGTGTATGCCTTAGAGCCTGCTAGTGGTAGCAGTTTTGAAAATCTGGTTAGCGAGGAACTGCTATCGGTTGTTGTTCCAAATCAGCAAAGCCTTATCTGGAAAGAAGTGATTTGGTTTATCCTGGGTGCCATTCTCTTTACATTGATTATTACTACAGCCTTTTTTATTACCATAATTACTTTGTTAAAACAGAAAAAACTCAGCGAGATAAAATCCGATTTTATCAATAACATGACCCATGAGTTTAAAACGCCGCTGGCTACCATATCATTGGCTGTGGATGCGTTAAAGAATGAAAAGGTTTCGGGCAATAAGGAGAAGACCGATTATTTTACCGGCATCATTAAAGAAGAGAATAAGCGCATGAATAAGCAGGTAGAAACCATACTGCAGGCGGCTTTGCTGGATAAGCAGGAAGTACAGTTAAACCTGAAGAGACTATTGGCGCATGATTTAATCATCAGTGCATTAAATAATATCAATTTACAGGTTGAAGAAAAAGGAGGCAAGATTGATGTAGAACTGGAAGCCGAAAATGACCTGATCATGGCAGACGAAGTACACTTTACCAACCTCATCAATAACCTGCTTGATAATGCTGTAAAATATTCTAAAGACAACCTGCACATCAAACTAAGTACTAAGAATGTTGGCAACCAGTTAAAGATTAAAATTGAGGATAACGGTATTGGTATGAACAAGGAAACCCTGCACCGGATCTTCGAAAAATTTTACCGGGCACATACCGGCAACGTACATAATGTAAAGGGTTTTGGACTGGGACTCAGCTATGTAAAAACCATGGTAGATGCTCATCATGGGACTATTAAGGCCGAAAGCGTTTTGGGTAAGGGAAGTGTTTTTTGTATTACCATACCCCTGCCAAAATAAATATTTGTTTTTCTAAATGGGCAAATTATTTTAGACATCACCATACTCAACTTCTGATTTTTTTACCACTCGATTAATCGGTTAATACAACTCTAGTGTGTGTATTAAAATGAATTCCTGTAAGCGCAATACTTCAGTTCGAATTATAATCTATAGGCTGTAAGGAAATAACCTCAGTCTTGATGATCACGGCTATTCCACCACTATCCACATCTATCCACACTCAATGCACATCAATTTCCATGTTTTTCGGCTTATAACTGCACCTATTATGGCATACGGCTCTGTGGATAAAAATCTTTACCCATTTTTTCACTTTAAAGTGGGAAAAAGTGTTATTTTGTGGGAGTATATGTTATTAAACACGCTAAATACCTGAAAATGATAGGTTTCCTCGGTGAATATGAGGCTACTATAGATGCTAAAGGGCGCTTCCTGCTACCGGCTGGTTTTAAAAAGCAGCTACCGGAAGCCGGGGGGTCGCAATTTATCATCAACAGGGGTTTTGAAAAATGCCTCACATTATACCCACAGCAAAGCTGGGATCCTATTTTTTCTGAAATCAGCAAACTAAATGATTTTGACCCTAAGGTAAGAGAATTCAGGCGGTATTTTTTAAACGGAGCTACACAACTTGAACTGGATTCTGCCGGCAGGTTGCTGGTACCAAAAAACCTCACCGAACATGCGGGGCTGGATAAAGACATTGTGTTGGTTTCGGCGGTAAACAAAATTGAGATCTGGGATAAAAGTAAGTATAAGCAGTTCTTTGAAACTTTTACAGCACAATCATTCAGCGATCTGGCAAATGAAGTGATGAATAAGACGGTTGGTTAATTTGTTTATTGGTTAATTAGTTAATACGTGTAATGACAGACGAAAAACAATCAAACCCAGTTAACGGATTAACGAATAAACCTGTCAGTTATCACACAGCTGTCTTATTGCAGGAATGTATGACTGGTTTAGATATTAAGCCCGATGGGATTTATGTTGATTGCACATTTGGGGGCGGCGGACACAGCAATGCCATTTTAAAGCAATTGAATGAAAATGGTAAACTGATTGTATTTGACCAGGATGACGCTGCACGAAAGAACTTACCAAATGACGAACGCGTAATTTTTGTTCCTCAAAATTTCAGGCACCTGCAAAGGTTTTTGCGATTGCATAAAGCATCAATGGTTGACGGTATCCTTGCCGACCTGGGCGTTTCCAGTCACCAGTTTGATGAAGCCGAACGTGGTTTTTCCATTAGGTTTGATGCGGCCCTGGATATGCGTATGGATCAGCGCCAACTGCTTACAGCTGCAGACATACTTAAAAACTTCTCAGAATCACAGTTACACAAAATGTTTGAGCAATATGGCGAAGTAACCAACGCCAAAACATTGGCAAGAACAATTGTATCGCAAAGAAAGCTTGCTCCCATCAGAACCATCAATGAATTTAAATTGGCAGTGCATACCGTTGTAAAAGGTAATCCACAAAAATATTTTGCACAGGTTTTTCAGGCACTGCGTATTGAAGTGAATGACGAACTGGGTGCCTTAAGAGATTTGTTGCAGCAAACAACAACCGTATTAAAACCGGGAGGCCGAGTGGTTATTATAACCTTTCATTCACTCGAAGACCGGATCGTGAAAAATTATTTTCGTGATGGCACATTTGAAGATACGGCCATAGATGACATCTATGGTCATCGTTTTGAAAATCCGCTTACAGTGATTACAAAAAAACCAATTATCGCTTCTGAAAAAGAATTGAAAGAAAACAACAGGTCACGGAGTGCGAAATTAAGAGTGGCAGAAATGAAGTAAGATTTAAAAAATAGAATAAGATAGATTCAAAATTAATGACAGAAGAAAAAAAAATAAAGGAACAGGTAACAACTGGTCAAAAGCTAGACTGGAAGAAACTGATAAGCCACAAATGGGTAGTGAGAAATATTCCTTTTTTTTTGTTTTTAACCTTATTGGCAGTGCTGTATATATATAACGGGCATTATACCGATAAACAGATTTTAAAAATAGGTACCACCGAAAAAAAAATAAGGGAACTGGAATTTGAATATAAGACCGTTAAAAGCGAAGTGATCTTCAGAAGTAAAGCAAGCGAATTAATTAAGGCTGTTGAGCCATTGGGGTTGAAGGAATTAATTGTGCCACCTGTGTTATTAGGACCCATTGAGAAAAAATAAAAATAGATAAGTTAAAACGAATTGGAAATAAAAAAAGACATATTATGGCGGGTTTACCTCAGTTTTCTGGGGATGGTTATCCTGGGGCTATTTGTAATTGGAAAGGCTTTTTATATACAGCGTGTTGAAGGTCATTTCTGGACAGACATGGATAGCAGCATGCATTTGAAATACAGACCTATTGATGCAGCACGTGGCACCATATATAGTGAAGATGGAAATATGCTAAGTACCTCTGTTCCTGTTTTTGATGTGTTTATTGATTTTGCAGCAGAAGGGTTAAGAGAAAAAGACGGAAAAAGGTTTAAAGATCAAATAGATACTTTATGCATTTGCCTTTCAAATCTGTTTAACGATAAAACAGCCAAAGCCTACGAAAATGAAATGAAACTGGCGTATAAAAATAAAGACAGATACTATTCATTGAAAAAGAAAATTTCATTTACAGAATACCAACAGTTAAGGGATTTTCCTTTGGTGAAAATGGGAAAAAATAAAAGTGGCTTTATTATTACATCAAAAGACAAACGAATTAATCCCTATGTCTTGCTCGCTAACCGTACCATCGGTTTATCACGTGATAATGCAAGTAATGTAGGACTTGAACAACGGTACGACAGTTTGTTAAAAGGTAAAACAGGTCAGCAGCTGGTAAGGTACATGGCCGGCGCCTACATGGCTGTTGAAGGTGGAGATGTAGTTGATCCCGAAAATGGTAAGGATATTATTTCTACGCTTGATACTTATATACAGGATGTTACCGAATCTGCTTTAATGCGGATGATGGTCAGTAACAACTCTCTGCACGGTACAGCGATAGTAATGGAAACGGCAACCGGTAAAATAAAAGCAATAGCCAATCTTGGAAAACAAAAAGATAATACATATACCGAAGATCTGAATTACGGCATTGGTAGGGCCACTGAGCCGGGATCTGTTTTTAAACTGGCTACCTTAATGAGTTTACTGGAAGATAAATATGTTACCAATAATTCCATTGTTAATTGCGAAGGCGGCAAAAAAACATTTTATGGATTAACTATTAAAGATTCTCATTTGGGAACCTATGAAATTACGGTTAAAGAGGCGTTTGAAAGAAGCAGTAATGTGGCCTTTGCCAAACTGGCCGATCAGTATTATCACAGTCAACCATCAAAATTTATTGACCATTTGCATCGGTTTAGATTAGATACACTCACCGGAATTGATCTTACAGCCTCATCAGGTAAACCCACCATAAAAAAACCTGCCAACCGCAGTTGGGCTAATACCACCATTCCATACATGGCGCATGGATATGAGGAATTGGTTACCCCATTGCATTTACTCATGCTTTATAATGCGGTTGCCAATAATGGTAAAATGATGAAACCTTATCTGGTTAGTTCAATAAAACAATATGGTGTTGAAGTGAAAGCTATTAAACCTGTTGTATTGGTTGAAAAAATTTGCAGTGATGAAACGCTTACACAGCTTAAGGAATGCCTGCTGGCTGTTGTGCAGGGTGAACATGGAACAGCCAGAAAGATCAAAGATTCAACCTACCTGATTGCCGGTAAAACCGGTACGGCAGTAACGGCTTTGGATAACCGCGGATATAATAAGGGGAATAAAATTTACCAGGCTTCTTTCATCGGTTATTTTCCGGCAAACCAGCCAAAATATACCATGGCTGTTGTAATACAAAACAGTAATGAGTCTAAAAAAATATACGGGGCAGATGTTTCCGGA
>CANKNL010000144.1 GCA_947483345.1 Chitinophagaceae bacterium
CCATTCATCATTTCTTATTTGCCGAATGGGCTTTTTTTTGCACCTTCATAGCCTAAATGTTTATAATGAAAAAATGTATTCCATTTACAATGGGTTTAATACTGATATCCATTTGTACTATTTCAGTCGCCCAAAAAATTTCGCTTGATCAGTTTAAAAACCTGAAACCCCGTAATATAGGCCCTGCAGGTATGAGTGGGCGCATCACTGCTATTGATGCTGTTGTTGCCAATCCAAATATTTTTTATGTTGGCGCAGCAAGTGGTGGAGTATGGAAAACAGAAAACAGCGGACAATCCTGGTCACCGGTTTTTGATGAACAACCGATTCAAAATATCGGCTCTATAGCCATTCAACAATCCAATCCGTCTGTCATATGGGTGGGCACCGGCGAAGGCAATCCAAGGAATTCACTTAACCTGGGTGCTGGTATTTATAAAAGTTTAGATGGCGGAAAGACCTGGAAAAAAATGGGCCTCGAAAAAACAATTTGTATTCATCGGGTTGTGGTTGACCCAACTAATCCCAATACCGTTTATGCCGCTGCAATAGGCAATCCTTATGCAGAACATCCCGACAGGGGTGTTTTTAAAACTACCGATGGCGGAGAAACCTGGTCAAAAATTTTATTTACCAATGATACCACCGGCTGTGCCGATTTAGTTATGGACCCCTCTAACCCCAATAAACTAATTGCTGCCATGTGGCAGTTTAGAAGAACACCCTGGAACTTAAAAAGTGGTGGCAAAGGAAGTGGTTTATTTATAACCGTTGATGCCGGGAAAAACTGGAAACCATTAACAAAAGAAGACGGATTACCGGAAGGCCAACTGGGAAGGATCGGCGTGGCTTTCAGTCGCAGTATGCCTTCCAGGGTCTATGCAAAAGTAGAGTCCACTAAAAATGGACTATATAAAAGTGATGATGGCGGCTTTAAATGGAGCCTCGTTAACAGTAATGCATCTGACGTTACTGACAGACCTTTTTATTATCAGGAAATTTACGTTGACCCAAAAAATGAAAACAGAATTTATGATGTGCATTCAACAATAACATTCAGCGAAGATGGTGGCAAATCTTTCTCAACATTGATCCCTTATTCAGGTATTCACCCCGATCATCATGCCTGGTGGATCAATCCAGAAGACCCGAATCTGATCATTGAGGGTAATGATGGTGGTATTGGTTTGTCAAGAGACCGTGGCAAAACCTGGGTGTTTGACGAAAAAATTCCGGTAGGGCAGTTCTACCACGTAAATGTAGATAATGAAATACCCTACAATATCATGGGCGGCATGCAGGATAATGGAAGCTGGTTGGGCCCCGCTTATACCTGGATTAATGGGGGCATCAAAAATTATTATTGGAGTAATGTTGGTGGAGGAGACGGATTTGATGTGATGCCTGATCCCGAAGATGCAAGTTGGGTGTATAGTATGAGTCAGGGAGGTGCTGTTGGAAGAAAAAACTGGAAGACCGGTGAAAGTTGGTATATCAGTCCGCCGGCATTAAATCCAAAAATACAACTTCGTTTCAATTGGAACTCAGCCATTGCACAGGATCCATTTGATAAAAAAACGATTTATTTTGGTAGTCAGTTTGTTCATAAAAGCAATGATAAAGGTGTAAACTGGGAAATAATCTCTCCCGATCTGTCAACAAATGATTCAGTAAAAATTACGGCTTATAAAAACACCGGTGGATTAACATTAGATATTACCGGTGCAGAAACACATTGTACCATACTAACTATTGAGCCTTCAAAAAAAGAACAAGGTACCATTTGGGCAGGAACGGATGACGGTCATGTGCAGCTGACCAGAGATGCCGGCAAAACATGGACAAGCTTTCGCGGAAAGATACCCGGCATGCCCGATGGCTGCTGGATTCCTCAAATAAAGGCATCGGTATTTAATGCCGGAGAAGCATTTGTTGTTGCCAATGATTATCGCCGTGGAGATATGAAACCATATATTTTCCGGACAACTGATTATGGTAAAACCTGGACAAGGATGATCGATGAAAATAAAGTGAAGGGTTATGCTTTGTGTGTACAGCAGGATCCCACAGAACCGAATTTAATTTTTGTTGGCACAGAAAACGGGCTTTGGATAAGCCTTGATAACGGAAATTCATTTGACCAGTTTAAAAACGGCTATCCCTCTGTTTCCACTTACGACTTTGCCATACAGGAACGGGAAGCCGACCTCGCTATCGCTACATTTGGCCGTGCCCTTTGGGTGCTTGATGATATAAGGCCATTGAGAAAAGCGGCCGCTAATAAAGGGTTGAAATTTACAAATCCGGTTACTGTTTTTTCTTCCCCGGATGTGTACCAAGCACAGTACAAAGCTACTACCGGATACGAATGGAGTACCTATGGATTATTTGATGCCGAAAACAGAAGGCGTGGTGCTGCTGTTTCATTTTTCATCAATAAACCAAAATCCGATACGGCGGCAAAACAAATACCGGCGGCGGCGCCTGCTGAACAAACTGCACCTGTTGCAGCCCAACAAGGCGGTGGCGGACGAGGCGGACGTGGAGGAGGAGCTGCGGGCGGTGCCGGCGGAGGAAGAAGAACAGACAGCGTAATGGTGAAAATTTTTAATGCAGATCATGAATTGATAAGAACTTTGCGCTGGGCTATTGATTCTGGTTTCAACAAAATGTATTGGGGTATGGAAGAAAAAGGATTCCGGCAACCCGGCTCTGCAAAACCATTGCCAGGCGCACCGGAGCCGGGAGGGTTTACCGCTTTTCCGGGTACTTATAAATTAGTAATAACCTATGCCAAAACCTCAGATTCCACTTTTATAACCATAAAAGATGACCCCCGAATGGGAAATCGTAATGATATAAAACTGGCGCAACGAAAAATGGCAGACCGGTTAAGACGTTCTGCAGATAAGTTAACCACAGGTATGGACCAACTTACAGAAAGTGATGAGTTGCTGTCCAAAATGCAATCTCAATTAAAAGGGCTGGAAGGAAAAGAAGTTGACTCCTTAAGAAAAACAACTTCTAAAATGCAGGATGAAATAAAAACTATTCGCGAATTGATCAACGGAAAAACAAGAACCGAACAGGGTATTACAAGATCTGCTGAATTAACCGTAATGACCGCTATACAAACGGCCCAACAATCCATTAGCAGTAAAATGGTTGTACCGGGTAAGCAGGTAGAAACGTTGATTGAAAATGCAGAGCAAGCCATTAAGGATATAACAAACAAGATTAATAATTTTTACAGCGATAAATGGATAAGCTATCGCCAACAGGTAGAAAGTACTAAAGTAAATTTATTTAAGGACTATAAAGTCATTGAATAAGCAGCCTGATTATTGACATCAAACCTGTTGAGAAAATTTCCTCAACAGGTTTTTTTGTTTTCCCTGTTTAAGGAATTACTTTTGCCTCTTAATATCCCCGTTTATGAGTAAACTTAAATTAAGCGCACTTGCCGAAACCCTGCAGGCATCTGAAATTGTTCGCCTGGGCGCTGTCATCAAAGAAAAAATAAAACAGGGCGAAAAAATTTATAATTACACCATTGGTGATTTTGATTCTTCCATATTTCCCATCCCTGCCGAACTGGAACAAGAAATTATTCTTGCTTATAAAGAAGGTTACACAACATATCCCCCCGCAAACGGTAATCTCGACTTAAGAGAAGCGGTGGCCGCTTTTATGTTATTAAGAGCCGGATTAAATTATTCAAGTGATGACATATTAATTGCTGCGGGTGGGCGTCCATTGATATACGCTTTATACAGAACCCTTGTTGATAAGGGTGATAAAGTCATTTATCCTGCCCCAAGCTGGAACAATAACCACTACGTTCATTTTACCGAAGGCGAACACATTATGCTGGAAGCAAAAAGAGAAAATAATTTCATGCTCACAGCGGCACAGATAAAAGAACATGTCAAAGGCGCAACACTGCTTTCTCTGTGCTCGCCTTTAAACCCAACAGGCACCACTTTTGGTAAAGAAGAGCTACAGGCTATTTGTGACCTGGTGATAACAGAAAATAATAGCCGGGCAGATGGAGAAAAAAAACTTTACCTGATGTACGACCAGATCTACTGGACACTTACATTTGGTGATACCATACACCACAATCCTGTTACCCTTAATCCTGCCATGAAGGCTTATACTATTTTTATAGATGGTATCAGCAAGGCTTTTGCAGCAACCGGTGTGCGTGTTGGCTGGGCAATGGGACCAACTGATGTAATGCTGAAAATGCGATCCATCAACAGTCATGTTGGTGCCTGGGCACCCATGGCCGAACAAAAAGCAGTAGCCAGGTATTTGGTCAAAACCGATGCTATTAATACCTATTTTATTCATTTTAAAGCCGAAGTAAATGAACGGTTGCAACAAATTTTTACGGGCTTTCAACAAATGAAAACAGCAGGTTACCACGTGGATGCTATAGCTCCAGAAGCCGCCATTTACCTAACCATACAAATCGACTATGTGGGAAAAACAACAGCCACCGGTAAATTATTAGCCACCCAGGCCGATGTCACTGCCTATATTCTAAATGAATCTAAACTGGCGATTGTGCCTTTTTATTGTTTTGGTTCCAGCACCGAAAGCAGCTGGTACAGATTAAGCGTAGGCACCTGTAAAAAAGAAGAAATTAAAGATATGTTCAGCGCCCTAAAAACGGCTTTGGACAAACTGAATTGATTTAAAAAGAGGCTTAATTTTTACAGTTCAAAAAAACAAATGGCTTTAATACTTTTTGGCGAATGAGTTTACGCAGATGTGCAGGCTTGTTGATAACCTTATATTTATTCAGGTCTAATATTTCATGAACAATAACTAAATTTTCTAGGCCCTCAACCGAATACAACATTTGATGAAGTAATTCTACTTCATGCTCAATTGACTGTTGGGTCATCAACTCCTGGTTGAACAAAACCAGTAAATCCCGGTTTGAGTTGTTCATGGTTTCTTCAGGTTGTTTAACTGCTTTTAATAACCAACCATACCCGCTTTATTGGGACAGCCGCAGCCTTTTTTTGTAGAAGCGCAGCCTGTTGTTGCCAAAACGGTTACAATAATTAACAGCAGTAATGTTATTTTATTTAATTGTTGCATAATTTCAAGTTACAAATTAAACTATTTTCACAAACAATTATTGTATTGTTTTAATGAAAGGTACAAATTTTAACATCCCCATCCTTAAGCCACGCGTGTTGTTGGCGCCCTTAGATTGGGGCCTGGGACATGCAACACGCTGCATTCCAATCATCTTTAAATTAAAACAACAAAATTGTGACATTATAATTGCTGCAGAAGCTGCCGGAAAATCTTTATTACAAAAAGAGTTCCCCGATTTAATTTTTATTGAATTAAAAGGATACAGAATACAATATAGTCATAACAAATTATGGTTACCCATAATCCTTGCCTTACAGTTTCCAAAACTCCTGTATCGTATTTATGCCGAAAACCGTTGGCTTAAAAAAATGGTTATTGCCCATCAAATTGATGCCGTAATTGCTGATAACCGATTGGGATTAAGCCATAAAAAAATACCCTGTATTTATATAACCCATCAGTTAAAAATAAAAACAGGTAATTACTTTACCGAGCTGTTGGCACAAAAAATACATTATCATTTTATCAATAAATACAGCACATGCTGGATACCCGATGCCGCAGGAAAAATAAATTTAGCGGGTGAATTATCCCATCCGGCAGTATTACCAAAAGTGCCGGCAATGTATCTTGGCCCTTTCTCCAGGTTTGAAAAAAAAGAAATTGACATTAAATACGATCTCTGTATTCTTTTATCCGGACCCGAACCGCAACGTAGCATTTTTGAAAAAATTATTTTAACTGAATTGAAAAAATATAAGGGTTCCGTTATTCTCATCAGAGGCCTTCCCGGTATCCTGCCCGAAATTGAATTAAACGTAAACACGGTTGAAATAAAAAACCACTTGCCTGCCGCTGATTTAAACCGGGTCCTTCTGCAATCAAAGTTGATCATAAGTCGTAGCGGCTATACAACTGTAATGGATTTAATTAAACTGCAAAAAAGGGCCATATTGGTGCCCACGCCCGGACAAACAGAGCAGGAATATATAGCCCGGTATTTGCATGAGCAGCACATATTTTATTGTGATCAACAGGAACATTTTTCTTTGATGCGGGTTTTAGAAAAAGTGGCAGGCCTTACCTTTAACATACCGGTTATATTCAAAAATGATTTTGCTGTTATCGTTGAAGATTTTGTAAAAAACAGCCTTAAAAAAAATTAAATAGCCAGATATTTATATCCCCTTCTGATTGTTTGAAGATCCCGCAAAACAGAATAACCCGTTGCGTACCATTCATCGGTGTTACGCAAGCTTTCTGCCGGCAAATCATTTAACTCCGCCGGTAAACAGGTGGTTGTAAGTACAGCTGGTAACAGAATGGGCAATCCGTTTGTATTGCCCGCATAGCCTATCCAGGTTTTTTGTTTTATTAAAACAGAAAATACGTTTTTATAAAAACGCATAGGCGCCTTTTGTAAAATAATATGTACCGGAAAGCTTATAATAAAAAAAATAGCCACACCCATATCCAGTAATCTTTTATTTCGCCGGTGTATGGCTTTATCAATATTGTATTTTTTTCCGGCTGAAACAAAATCGCCGCTTACATATCTGCTGTCGCTGCCAACAATACTGCTGCTGCCCGATGCGTGAAATTTGCTGCGAATCCCGGCCGGCAGCCTTCTTACTAAACTGATGATTTCTTTAAAGGTTAAACCGTTTTCACAAAATATAATTTCTTTTACCGGATATTTTTTAAGCAGCCCCGGCAACTCGGCTATCTGTCCCAAAGCCGACATGGCCTCTTCGCCATTATTATTTATTCTGCCCAAAATCCTTTTTTGTAATCCGGCTTTTTGCAAAATTCCGGCAATGGCAGCAAAATCTTTTTCGCCCGAAACCACAATGGTTTGGCGTTGTTCTTCTTTTTCATTTCCCGGTTCCAGATAACGCCATTTAATAAACAGTATCCGCATAAAATTCATCAGCATAAAAGCTAATAATATACCCAATATTAAAATACCTCTGGAAAACCTGATCCCTTCTGGCAATAATGCATACACGCTTAATAAAACCAATGTGGCTATCCCTGCTGACCGCAGTAATTGTGCTTGTTTGTAGCCCTTATCATACAACCCCGAATAATAAGCGATAACTAAAAAAATAGCCGTAAAAGCAGGAAAGGCAATGACTAAAACATTGGGCGAATAATTGACTTCCTGCCTGATATAATTACTCCATACATATTTTACTGTCCATAATGCAGTTAATATTATTCCGGCATCCAATATAGGTAATCCAATTCTTTTTAATACATTTCCAAAGGCCGAAAATCCGGCCCTGATGATAATGGCCAGTTGAATTAAAAAAATAAAAATACCTGCTTTACTGCCACTATGGTGTTTTTTTACAAATAAACTCATGGCCTTATAAAAAAGCCTAACATAATTCAAGCTGCCCCTTTTAGTACTCTCCCCTTTAAAGTGTATGATTGTGGTTTCGGAAAAATAATAATTTTTGTATTGGCCAGCGGCCGTTGAGCAGCTTGCCTGCTGAATTCTGAAACTTAGATCAACATCCTCACCATACATAAAAAAACGTTCGTCAAAATTTCCAATCTCATTCAATACTTTTTTGGGTATCATCATAAAGGCCCCTGCCAATACATCTACTTCATGGTTTTCATTTTCTGATAAATGCCCCAAATGGTATCTGGCAAATATTTTTGATCGGGGAAACAGCCTGGTAAGACCCGTTAATTTATATAAAGATGTAAGCGGAGAAGGAAACGCTCTTTTACTTTC
>CANKNL010000145.1 GCA_947483345.1 Chitinophagaceae bacterium
ACATTTAAGAAGCTTATTACTCAAAAGAAAGCTCAAAATGGCTTTATTGTTTTATCTGAAAATGGACAAATCAAAAAAGTTAGCGCAGCAGAAATCAGCAACTAAATACAGCACTTCACAACAGGTGGTTTAGCAAAATTGGGGCTGGACAATATTAACTTCAACATTTTATCATTATCATCATTGGTTCGGGCCGACACAACATCGCCCGGCATTTGTACGCAACTTCAAATTTTAATTATAAATTCAACTTCAGTTCCGGGCGGAAAATTGGAAAATCCCCAACTTCGCCAAGCCCCGGAACGTCAAACTGTCTAAAAACTATTCACATCTCTTGATAACTAATGCTTCATAAAATTCCTGCGTTTTGTAAATTCATACATGCATTATATACAAGGAAAAAACAGGGAGCAAAGCATTCTATTTCCGCAGTCCTTAGACCAGATTATCAGTGCAGATAACGAAGTACGCATTATCGATCTTTTTGCAGAAAGTATTAACCTGACTGATTTTAAATTTGTAACTAAAAATGCTACCGAAGGCCGGCCAGCCTACAATCCACAGGATTTACTAAAGCTTTTTGTGTACGGTTATCTCAACTCCATCAGATCTTCCAGGGTATTAGAAAAAGAATGCCACCGCAATGTTGAAGTGATGTGGCTGATGAAGCAACTTGCTCCGGACCATAACACCATCTCCAATTTCAGAAGAGATAATCAAAAAGCTATACGCCAGGTTTTTCGCCATACCGTTTCTATTGCCGCACAGTTTAACTTAATCGGCGGTAAACTTATTGCAGGTGACAGCACCAAATTAAGAGCCCAGAACAGTAAGAAAAATAATTTCAATGAATCTAAAATTGAACAACACCTTGTTTACATTGATAACAAACTAAATGAGTATAATAAAGCGCTGGAAACAGCAGACAATGAAAATAAAGAAATCATTCTGGCAGAAATAGATAAGCAAAACAACCGTAAAGATTTTTACAATAACCTCAGCAAAGAGCTAGATCAAAACGGAGACACACAAATATCCACCACCGATCCCGACAGCCGGCAGATGATTACCCGTAATAATATTACCGAAGTGGCCTACAATGTGCAAACCCTGGTAGATGCCAAACACAACCTGCCCATTGACTATAAAGTAACCAATGAAAACGATAGTAAAGCAATGGGTACCATGTTACGCCGTGCAAAAGTGATTTTAAAAACAACTGATTTTACTGCCCTTTATGATAAAGGATACCATACCGGAAGCGAAATAAAAAAAGGCATTGAAATGGGCATCAATATTATGGTGGCTGTACCCGGTGTTGCCTCCTTTGCGCCAGATGAGCGATATAACTTTGATAAATTTATTTACAACCAACAGGCAGATACTTATACTTGTCCGCAACAACAAACTTTAACTACCAACGGCAACTGGTATCAAAAAAGCAAGCAGCGATATATCTATTTTGTAAAACACTATAAAACCAATAAATGTGATAACTGCCCGGCATTGGCACTTTGCACAAAAAACAAAAAAGGAAGACTGCTTGAACGAAGCGAATACCAACCATACATTGAACAAAACAAAAAAAATATTGAAGCCAATAACCAAACTTACAAAAGAAGGCAGGCTATTGTAGAACATCCTTATGGCATTATAAAACGGCAATGGGGATTTTATTATGTTACCACCAAAAAAGGCATCAGCCATGCCAGTGCAGATGTAGGATTGATGTTTGTTGCCTTTAACCTGCGCCGGTTAATGAACATTATTGATAAAAACAGCTTCAAAAAGTTCCTCAAAGAACTTGTGCCTGTAGTTTTCCTGAAAACAAGCCTGGTAAATTTAATAGCGGGCATTTTAAGACCCGCTAATTTTATAAACCGTTTTCTCCAAAGCAATTATATCAACGCACACAGCTCCCTTAAATTGAATTATATTTGATAATAAACGGAGGTTTTTAGACAAACTGACGTTAGCTGGCATTTAAAAGAGTTTGTATTTAAATCAAGCGTATTTAATATGGTATTCTTTATCCAAGTGATATTTAAAAAATTACCATTCACTCAATCCATGCCATAATTCTCAATGGTGCCCCGGAGCCTCCTTTTATTTTCATTGGCAGTGCAATGATAAATGAACCTTTTTCAGGCAGTCGTTCTAAATTTGTCAGGTTTTCAAATCCTGGAATATTCTGTGCATAGAGGATTTGGTGGGTTTTAAAATCGACAGACTGTCCATAGTCCACACTGGCGCAGTCGATGCCAACCGCCTTTATTTCCCTGTTCTTTATTAACCATTCAGCAAGCTCTGGATGTATAGAAGGGAAATGAAGTTTTTTAACCGCTTCCTGACCTTTTTCTGATGTACCCAAGTATTTTTCAGTGTCGGCATAAAACCTGCTCCAACCTGTTCTGAAAAGGAGGATAGCTTTAGAAGGTATTTTATCGTACTGTTTTTCCCATTTCTCTATATCTTCCTGTCTTATCTGGTAATCGGGATTGCTTATTGTTTTTTCCGTTACATCAATTACGACAGCTTCACCTATCAGTTGCTCAGGCGGAATTTCATCAACACTCCATTTTCCTTTTGCAAAATGCACTGGTGCATCCAAATGGGTTCCCCCATGTTCGGGCGAAGAAAAGAAGTTGGATGAATAATAAAAACCCGCAGCTGTAATTCCATTGAATTGCGTATCGAGCTTAAAACCTGTTGGATTATTTGGCCAATAAATTGTTTTTTCTGAAAAATCGTGGCCCAGATCGATCCATTTCCCCTTTGCTAACTGTGCTGCCAAAGAAGTTTTTTTAGTTGGTTGATTACAGCCAATGAATGCTATTATTAATATGAGCGATATTCTTTTCATTTTTTTTGTTTAAGTTACTGCATTTTTGCAGACCTAGTCAAATTATTAAAAGTTCAAGCTTTTTATGGGTTAAACCTGACATTTGGATCAATAAAACGTCAGCAACTTTGCATTGCCTAAAGTGGAGCTTGACGTTTTAACTTCGGACAGGCAATTGCTTTACCTATGACAATCTTAACAAGATATACTACCTTTAAACGCTTGAAGCCGAATATGTCTGTTAAGGTTAAGAAGGCTGCTAATCATCAAAAAATGGCGGAAGCTGTGATGAAGCATTTCTTCAGTTGCCAAGTAAGACAAAAGCAAAAAAAGCTTACAAGTAAATGAAGAAGAACGTAGGGCAACAGGTGGTTTTTTCACCTACGCTCGTTAGGTGCAATGGTGAGCTGACCTACCCGAAACTTGAAACCTGAATGATCAATTAATAAGATTAGCACTAATATGAAAAAGGCATTAAGCATAGTAACTACAATTTGTTTAGCATTTATTTTAAGTAATTGCAACAACCCAAACAAAGAAGCAGCAAAAAAAGACAGTAATGTTAAGACCGCAACCGAAGGAAGCAAAAGCAAATGCCTGTTGCCACTTACGGCATCAGACAGTGCAAAGTTTATCAGCACACAATTACAAGTGAAAGGTGAAGTTGAAAATGTTTTATCACTCACCGTTGACAGTTTGAAACAAATGAAAACAGTTGAAATAGACAATTACCAAGTCGTTTGCCAAAGCGCAACAACAGGTAAAGCAGGAAAAAGCTGTAAAGGAGTGCTTTTAAAAGACATCATATACAAAGCAAAGATCAGGCAAAGCGGACACAAAGACCCCAACTTTTATATCGTTGCACGGGCAACAGACGGCTACAAAGCAATTTTCTCATGGGGTGAACTATTCAACAACGCTACAGGCGAAAACACTTATGTAATATTTGAGGAAAACGGAATGCCCATCAAGAACAAAGGCGAAATGGTTTTAATATGCAAAAACGATATTAAAACAGGACCAAGACAGGTTATTTGGTTAAACAGCATAGAAGTAAACAGAGTAAATTAACAACACAACTTATTTTAGGACGGGTCAGATATCAATTTATCAGCGGCTCGGGGCGGACGATTTTAAAATCCCCAAATTCGCTACACCCCGCTCATTGACGGGAATACCACAATAACAATCACCGAATCAATAAAATTTAAAATATTTATTTAAATTCGACATCAAAAGCAAGAATCATCATGGCCAATAACTCAGTAAACTTACATCGAGTTTTTGCAGCTCCTGTAGAAAAGTTATTTAAAGCATTCGTCAATGCTGATGCAATTCCAACTGAAATGTGTTATTCAGGTAGGCAAGAATCGTTAGACAAATTAAAATGTTTGGCAGAATCTAATATTCCGGAAGCTTAACAAAATAAAATTTTCAACCCTTAATAGTAAACAATATGGCACAAATAAATCCCCACATCAACTTCAATGGAAATGCTGAAGAGGCATTCAATTTTTACAAATCAGTATTTGGCGGAGAGTTCGCAAAGATTATGCGTTTCAAAGACCTATCAAGCCCTGAATTTCCGGTAACAGAAAAAGATGCACATAAAATAATGCACATTGCTTTGCCTATCGGCAAAAATATTTTAATGGCCAATGACGTTCCAGAAAGTATGGGACCGACAAATGAAAACGAAAACAGAAGTAAAATTTCAATACGTGCAGAAAGCAAAGAAGAAGCAGACAAATTGTTTAATGGACTTACGGTAGGCGGACAAATTGAAGTGCCAATTGGAGACAGCCCCTGGGGTTCTTATTTTGGTATGTTCAGAGACAAATACGGTATTGAATGGATGGTGGACTTTGACCCCAATTATAAAGGACATTTGTAACAAATAAAAACAACTACCGCCAACAAATAAGACTTCGTCGGGCACGAAGTGCCAACGATGAATTCGCATGTTGTACGGAACCGGTGCTTGAATAATTAAGTGCTATGGGGTTTGAGTAGAAAAACTTTTGCGTTTATAGCAGGGAGCTATACCACTTAATTTATATGCAGTGGCTTTTTGTATAGAGACCAACAATATTTTACTTCCATCTTTGGGTTAATTTTTATCTTTTTCGTTTAGGGTGTTTCAAAAAGGGACTATTTTTTTCAATGAGTGCATAGCGCTGCCACACTGCATGAGCAGTATTTTTTTCAAGCAATACATTCCAATATTTTTTTTGCCATCGTCATCCAGTCAGGCGGTGGCCCTCTGCGGTTAAAGCGCAACAGAGTTTGCATGGTTTGTTTTTTACAGCAAGGGCATTGCATTGGATCATATATTTCCTTTTTTGGTTTTGTATGCTGTTTTACCTGGGGCAGCTGTTCTTTAATAACAACAGCCGATGCTGCTTTTGAAGTACTGCTGACAATACCATAGTGACGGATGCGCACAAAGCCTTTTGGTAAAATGTGCATGGCAAAGCGGCGGATAAATTCCAGTGCATCCAGCGTCATTTCTTTGGTCGCCGCCGCTGTGCGGTAATCTTTATAAGTGAATGTTACGCTGCCGGGTGTTGTATTTTTGATCCGGTGATTACTGATGGCTACCTTATGTGTATACCTGCCCAGGTATTCTATTACAGATTGCGGTCCGCCAAAAGGCCGTTTGGCAAATACCACCCAATCATTTTTATAAAGCTCATTTACAAGTTGCTCATGCATCTCAGCGGGCAGTTTTTCTTTTAGCGCAGCAATAAATCTTCCCCTGAACACTTTGCTCATAGCCTTTACTGAGAACAGGTATTTGCCATTGGTTTTTGCAGTCTTCCATTTTCTAGCTTTGGTAAGTCCGCCGCCGGGAACAATGCAATGCAGGTGAGGATGTAAACTTAAGGTTTGCCCCCAGGTGTGCAGGATAGCTATCATACCACTTTGAGCGCCCAGCCATTTGTGATCGCTGGCAAAACTGTTAAGTACACTCCATGCTGTTTGAAACAGGATGTTATACACTTGGGCAGGCTTATGCATACAAAGCAGGTTCAGGGCTTGGGGCAAAGTGAATACCAGATGAAAATAAGGAACAGGCAGTAGCTCCTCTTCTCTTGCCTGTATCCACTTGTCTCTTTTATTTCCCTGGCACTTGGGGCAGTGGCGGTTGCGGCAGCTGTTATAACTGATGCGCAGATGGCCGCAGGTGCTGCATCCATCCACATGTGCGCCAAGGGCAGCCGTTCGGCATCGCCTAAGTGCATGGAGTGTACGCAATTGCCAACTGTTGAGCCTTTCAGCTTGCTGCAGATGTGGCCAGTGTGCATTGAGCACATCAGCCACCTGGTGCTGTGGCTGCATCAGCTTTGTTTATATAAACTATCCAAAGGACTGAATACAGTAAGAGCCGAAGGCTTAGCTATATGGAGGTACAGCATAGTAGTTTCTATATGTGCATGCCCCAGCAACTCTTTAATGGTTAGAATATTTATACCCTGTTCCAAAAGATGGGTAGCATAACTATGGCGCAACGTATGTGTATGTACATCTTTACGAATACCTGCACGTTTTACTGCCTGTGCAATTACCCATTGCGTACCGCGTTGTGATAAGCCTTGCCCATCATTGCCTTCAAATAAATATTTGTGTGGGTTTTCTGCCCTAATATATTGAGCAATGCCACGGCTAAGCATTTTGCCCAGGGGTATGCATCTGTCTTTGGAACCTTTGCCCTGCCGCACGTGCAACATGCCGCGTTCCAGGTCGGCATCAGCTATTTGCACATTGCGTACTTCACTGCAACGCAGGCCACAACCGTAGCACAACCCAATGATAAGGCGGTGTTTTAAAAGTTTACATGCAGCCAGTAATGCTTTTACTTCTGTACCATTAAGAACAACGGGGAGTTTAACATCCTTATCTATTGAAGGCAAAGAAAACTGTTTGTATTCAAGTCCCCGCAATCTGCATGCATAGCGAAGGCCATACACGGTGAATTTAAAAAAGGTAGCTGAGACAGTGCCACGGCTTTTTATAAGGTGGAGATAATCCATTACCTGCTCAGCATCCAGATCAAGCGCCAGGCAGTTGTAATGCAGCGACAGGTGGGCCAGTTGCCGGCAATAATTGGTGAGGGTGCTCTTGCTTTTTCCACTGATGCAAATTGCACGTTCCATCTCTTTGTACAGATCAGAAAATCCTGTTACTTTGCTGCAGGCTTGTTGTACAATGGTTACATAATCATTAGCCGCCGTACGCAGCCCGGTAGTTTGTTTTGTTTGCATAAAAAGGTTTTTAGTTAAATGCAAAACAAAAGCACTCTTCGTTCCCGGAGAGTGCTTTAAAAACTACCGTAGGTTTAGTACAACAGGCGTTTGGCTCAATGGCGGGTGACGTGGTTAATTGAACATTCTACCTCGCATCAACTTTTGTGCTGTATTGACAGTTTTGTGCTCCGAAATCCGCCACTGCGCCAAGCGCCAAAACGTTAGCGGTCAACCTAAAAGACCACCCGACCGACAATAAATGAACAGAAAATGAAAGATAATATGCCAACGCTTCCGCAAAATCAAAAGAGCTACATCCCATCACTAAAAGCCGACCCAATGCAGCACATTTGCTTTTGCCCAACCGCACAGATACTACATAATTTTAAAAAATGAAACGACAGTATAAAGCAAGCTATCTTGACAAGAATGTATTTGACAGCATTACCCATTTGCGAAAAGGGAATGCATTCAAGTATAAAGTCCTTGGCTTGCTTGAATCACTTTCAACCTTTGATACATTAACTGACATTGACTTAGACAATCCAACTTCTATTCATTCGCTATTAGCAGTAGCAAACAATATAATCACGAGAGGTAATCCGACAATTTGCAGCAATAATATTTCTTCTAAACTAAAAGAATTTTCAACAGGAC
>CANKNL010000146.1 GCA_947483345.1 Chitinophagaceae bacterium
AGTACCGGTCATATCGGCATCAGTATTTACGAACCGGCAACCAATAAATACTGGTATAATCATAATGCCTCAAAGTACTTTATACCTGCAAGTAATACCAAGTTGTATACGCTATATGCAGGGATGAAATATCTGGGAGATAGTTTGGTGGGAATGAGATATACCTTTTATGATGCCCTTTCAAGTAAAGATGGGAACATAAAGATTTTAGCCCTGAAGCCAAGTGGGGACCCTACTTTTTTAAACCCCGAATTTACTTACCAACCAGTATCCTATTTTTTACATGCAGCAAACTTTGATAAGTTTACTGTAGCACAAGATCCCTGGAAAACCAGCTCTTTAGGCAGCGGTTGGGCTTGGGATGATTATAATGAAACCTATATGGCAGAAAGAAGCCCAATGCCCGTTTATGGAAATATAATAAGAATTGAATTGGAAAAGGTTGAAGAAAATAGTATAAGATATTTAGCATTGAAAAAAAGTAACACAAAAACAGATAGTTCATTTACCCCCGTACAAAAATATTATCTTAAAACAATGCCTTCTTTTTTTGAAAAATACGTAAACTTAAAGGGTGATTTTAATTATTTCATTGGTATGGAAAAAGAAGGAAAAATTAAAATCGTTAGGCATCAATTCTCGAATATTTTTGATTTTGAAAAATCATCTGCTACATTAAAATCTGTAGCCATTCCATTCTATACAAAAATAGATTCAACAAATATTAATTTTACACGGTACGAACATTCTATTGCTTCAAAACTCTTGTCTGAACGCTTGAATAAACAAGAAATTAATAATGGCACACAAGGGCTGAATTTAGACTTTAAAACCATCCACTCCCAACCCTCCGACTCTCTTTTTAAACCCATGATGCACCGCAGCGACAACTTTTTTGCTGAGCAAACATTATTAATGGCCAGCAACGAAAAACTGGGGTATATGAGTGATGAAAAAATTATTGACACCCTACTCAAACTGGATTTAAAAGAGGTGCCCCAAAAACCGAAATGGGTTGATGGCAGTGGCCTGAGCAGATATAATTTATTTACACCCCAATCATTTGTTTACATTCTAAATAAAATGAAAAATGAATTTGGCTGGGATAGATTAAAAAATATTTTACCCACAGGCGGAACCGGCACGTTATCTGCCTATTATAAAAATGACAGCTCTTTTATATATGCCAAAACCGGCACCCTCAGTAATAATTGTGCACTTAGCGGTTTTTTAATTACGCAAAAAGGCAGGGTCCTTATTTTCTCCATTTTAACCAATAATTACATAACAGGTGCTACGCCTGTAAGAAAAGCAGTAGAAAAATTTCTACTGGCCATAAGGGAAAAATATTAATTTTTTCACAGGCAGGCAACGGATCTAAAACCAATCGTATCTTACTAAAGCTGGAAAACCCTATTGATCCTTTAACCGTCAAACATTTTTTATGAAAAAATTTTTAACCCTGCTGTGGCTCACCATCACTGCTTTTACATTTAAGGCAGCAGCACAACCCGGTACGACCTGTAATGCTGAATTTGCTGTTCAGTACATTACTAATTTTACTGTAAAATTCAATCCGGCAATTTCAAATGATTCACCTCTTGTTAGGCATTATTGGAATTTTGGAGATCCCAGCGCCGGAAGTCAGTTGATTGCACCAATACATACTTATGCCCTGCCTGGTACTTATGCCGTAGTACATACAGTGGTAAGGGTAAACCCTAATCAAGTTCCGGTATGTACACAAACTTTTACCAAATGGGTAACAATAACAGAACCTTGCAACCTGGTCGTTAATTTTAGCTCAACCAGTACTGCTGCAAACCCATTAACAGTGGCCTTTCAAAATCTCTCTGTGCCATTAGCCGCAACCGATTCAATAACCTGGCAGTTTGGCGATAACAGCATATCGCATGATGTAAACCCCGTTCACACATATGCCAATGCCGGTACTTACAATGTTTGTTTAATCGTTAAGAAATTTACAAACGCCACATCTGCTCCCTGCATAAAATATATCTGCAAAACCGTTGTTGTATCTGCTCCTTGTAATGTAGTTGCTAACTTTAACTGGACTGTTACACAAACCAATCCGTTACGAATTGAGTTTCATAATACCAGTACCAATACAGCTGCTACCGATTCTATACGCTGGACATTTGGTGATGGAAGTTCTTCTAATCAATTTAATCCTGTTCATATTTACAATGCCCCCGGAACCTACACTGTTTGTCTGCGGATATTGAGATATAATGCAGGCAATACAGCACCATGCATCCGGGAGATCTGCAAAACAATTGTAGTGTATGAGCCATGCACGCTCGTTGTTAATTTCAGTTCTCAACCAGACTCAGCTAATGCTTTACGAATTAAATTTACCAACCTGAGTGTACCGGTTACGGCCACCGACTCTTTAACATGGACTTTTGGTGACGGCACTTCATTAACTGGAGTTCAGGGCAATCCCAATATTGCCAATCCGGCTCATACGTATACCCATACAGGTAATTACAATGTTTGCCTGATTATTAAGAAATATCCTGTTACAACAAATACACCTTGTATAAGATATAGCTGTAAAAACGTAGTCGTGTATGAGCCTTGTATACTGGTTGTAAATTTCACTTCGCAACCGGATCCTAATCATCCGTTACGCATTAAATTTACCAATACCAGTACACCAATCAATACAACCGATTCTGTAAAATGGACATTTGGTGACGGCTCCTTTGTAAGTGGTTTACAGAGCGATCCAAATGTTGCCAATCCAACACATAATTATACCATTGCAGGTACATACCGGGTTTGCTTAGTGGTAAAGAAAAATAATAACACACCGGCAATATGTGTACGTGAAAAATGCGAAACCATTGTGGTTACTCCCCCATGTAATTTTGATGTAAACTACAGATGGCAGTTAGATTCTATAAATGCTAAAAAGGTATATTTCACCAATCTGAGTACTGCCCCATCTGCCACTGCGATAGCCGTTTGGAATTTTGGAGATGGCTCCAGTGCCACATCATGGCATGCTGTTCATGAATATGCACAGCCCGGCAGATACATCGTTTGTCTGCGAATTTATCTGGGTCCAACATCAAATTGTGTAAGGGAAAAATGCGATACCATTTATATTCATAATGCACCACCAGCATGTACCGAACTGTCGAGATATCATTTTGAAAGATTTGCCAATGATAATCAGAAATATACATTTACAGCTGATTATATTAATCCAAACTTACAATATACCTGGACCTTTGGTGATGGTACAGGAAGTCATGATCCCATTGCCATTCACCGTTATGTTCAACCTGGTGTATTTATTGCTTGCTTAACCGTTTGGCGTGGCCCTAATTGCGCTTCAACCACCTGCAAAGAAATACGGGTGCAACCACAGATCAATTGCGACACGGCTCATGTTTCCTATACCTACCAGCGTAATCTGCAGGTGCCCAATAAGATACAGTTTTTTGCAAACAGCAGCTTACCAATATTAGATCAAACCTGGACTATAACCAGGGTGGGTGGAACGGTTGCAACCCCTACCGTGATATTGCATCAAAATAATCCGGTTTATCTATTTCAGGATACGGGTTATTACAGGGTTTGTATGAGAGCCGTTCTTTTGGGAGGCTGTGTAAAAGAATATTGTAATTACATTCGTATTGAGCATGTATCTAATGCATGCGAGTTACAGGCATTTCCAAATCCGGCTTCAACAACAGTTAACGTAAATGTTTACTTAACCCAACCCGAAATGATTCATGCCTATGTGTATAACAGTTTAAATATATTGGTTTTAGATAAACATCAACAGGGATTCACGGGTAATAATTTAGTGAGTTTAAATATAAATAGTTTAAGCCCCGGACCATATACAATGAGATTGGTTTATGGAAACAGGGTCTGCTATGCCAGATTTCAAAAACTGTAATGATAGGGTTATTTAAAGCAAAAGCCTGTAACAGTCATGTTGCAGGTTTTTTTTGTTTTAACGCAGAGCGCGCTAAGGAGCAGAGAACGCAAAGTTCATTATTATCCGGCGACCTCTGCTTTTCTGTTTTCTGGGCGTGAAATCAATTACCTCCCAAATAATTTATCCAGTTCCTCTTTTTTAAATTCAAGATAAGTAGGTTTACCATTTGCTGTGCTGCTTGGCATACTGCAATTGAACAAGTCATTTATCAAATTTTTCATTTCCTTTTCAGTTAAGGAAATACCTGCTTTTACAGATTGCTGCAAAGACAGGGTACGTAATAACTTTTCTCTTTTACTGAATTTAAGATCATTACTAAAATGTTTGTATTGCTCCAGCATTTTTTCTATGGCTGTTTTTTCATTACCCTGGTTTACATCAGCAGGTGTACCCTGTATCACAAAAGTATTGTTACCAAAGGGTTCCAGCTGGTAGCCTAAATGATTTATATCCGGCAATAAGTCTTTCAATAATACCGCATCCGCAGTCGTTAACTCTATTGTTGCAGGAAATAAACTCTGCTGAGTAGCCATCGGTTTCCCTTCTATGGCCAATGCAAAACGTTCATATAAAATCCGTTCATGTGCATTTTGCTGATGCACCAGATAATAACCTCTTTCGGTTTGCACAGCGATATAACTGTTATGCAGTTGAAAAAGATTCTCAGTTGTTGGTCGTTGCTGGTTGTTTATATGGTTCTCCCGGATACCTGTTGCCTCCCCATCGACCAACGGCCAACGATCAACGGGTACATGTTCCCTGGGTTCGTAAAAATCTTTCCAATGCCTCAGTTCACTTTTATTATCAACAAAATGTGATTGATTTTTTTTTGTGAATGTATTATACAATGAAGAGGATATAGCCGAAGATTTATTATCGTCTGTAAATGGTTTAGATACGGCATCCAGACTTTGTATAGATGCATCCAGTTCAAAATCCAAGGTAGGTGAAATGCTGAACTGTGCCAGTGCGTGTTTAATTGCGCTTTGCACAAACGCATACACAATTTTTTCATCTTCAAATTTTATTTCCTGCTTGGTGGGGTGCACATTGATATCGAGCTGTGCTGGATCAAGATCAATGAATAAAGTATACATCGGAAAACTATCCTTTGCGATCATCTCATTAAAAGCATTCATCACAGCATGATTCAGGTATGCACTTTTAATAAACCGATTATTCACAAAAAAATACTGATCACCACGGGTTTTTTTTGCTGTTTCAGGTTTTCCGACAAAGCCATAAATATTCATGTAATCGGTCTGCTCCTGTACGGCTACTAATTTAGCCGCGTAACTATTGCCCAAAATCTGCACAATACGTTGCTTCATACTACCCTTCTCCAAATGAAAAACCTGCTGACCGTTGCTGGTGAAAGAAAAGAAAATGTCGGGGAAAGACATGGCCACTCTGATGAATTCATCAACAATATGTCTTAACTCAGCCGCATTGCTTTTTAAAAAATTTCTTCGGGCAGGTACATTAAAAAAAAGGTTTTTCATGGCAATGCTGGTACCGGTTGACACAGCAACAGGTTCCTGTTTAATAACCTGGCTGTTCTCAATTTCAATAAAAATGCCGGTTTCATCTTCGGCACGTTTCGATTTTAATTCAACCTGCCCTACTGCGGCAATACTCGCCAATGCCTCGCCTCTAAAGCCCATGGTCCTGATCTTAAAGAGATCCTCAATATTTCTTATTTTGGAAGTAGCGTGCCGCTCAAAAGCCATTCTTGCATCAGTCTCACTCATTCCCCTGCCATTATCAATAACCTGTATCAATGCCTTGCCGGCATCATTTACAATCAACTTAATGTCATCGGCACCTGCATCAACGGCATTTTCCAACAGTTCCTTTACCGCACTGGCTGGTCTTTGAATAACTTCACCTGCCGCAATCTGGTTGGCGATGTTATCGGGTAATAATTGAATAATATCGGGCAAAATCCTGTAATTTAGAATGACAAAAATAACACATCCTTTCCACTATAAAATTTTTAACCCTTATGCGTAAATTTCAGCTGATCCTATTTCTTTTTATTAGCGCTCACAGTATAGCTCAACAGAATAAAGCCAGCATTTGGGTAGACAGTATATTTAAAACCCTAAGCCCCGACGAACAGATCGCACAATTGATGGTTGTGCGCTTATCAACCATTGATATGAGAACCAAGACGGTGACTTTTTATGACAGTGCAGTGGCTGAACTGGTAAAACAATATAATGTTGGTGGGGTTTGTCTTTTCCAGGGAAGCCCGGTAAAACAGGCCCATATTTTAAACAGTCTGCAGGCCATGGCAAAAACGCCCATACTGATGTGTATTGATGCCGAATGGGGGCTAGGGATGCGTATGATCGACAGTGTATTGCCATTACCCCGCCAAATGATGCTGGGGGCCGTGCAGGATTCTAATATTGCTTATCAATACGGCAGAATAGTTGCAGAGCAATGTAAGCGGGTTGGCATACAGGTTAACTATGCCCCTGTTGTGGATGTCAATAATAATCCCAATAACCCGGTTATTAATGATCGTAGTTTTGGAGAAGATAAATATAAAGTGGCGGCCTTTGGCATACAATATATGAAGGGTATGCAGGATAATGGCGTGATGGCCTGTGCCAAACATTTTCCCGGTCATGGTGATGTGGCCGTCGATTCTCACCTAGACCTACCCGTTATCAATAAATCTATGGCACAGCTGGAATCACTCGAACTGTATCCTTTCCGGCAGATATTTAAAGCAGGCATTGGAAGTGTGATGGTCGCACACCTCTATATACCTGCCATTGATACAGCAGCAAACAGGGCCACTTCTTTATCAAAAAATAATGTCACCAATTTATTAAGAACCGAAATCGGTTACCAGGGATTAACTTTTACCGATGCCCTGGGCATGCAGGGCGTAAATAAATTTTTTCCGGATGGCGCCGCTTCTGTGGAATCATTAATTGCAGGCAATGATATGCTTTGTTTACCGGGTGATGTACCACAGGCCATTTTCAAAATCAAAGCCGCTATAGATAGCGGGAAGCTAAGCTGGGCCGATATTGAACGACATTGCAAAAAAGTATTAATGTCAAAATATCAGTATGGCCTTTCAAAACTACAACCCATAAATACCGATAACCTCACCAACGATTTAAACAGCAAAGTGCCTTTCATGCGTAAACTGATTGCAGAGAATGCCCTGACTGTTTTGAAAAAAACCGATGCCGGGTTTTTCCCTATGCCGGCTTACCTCAATCAGGAAAAAGCTGATGTGGTTTATGTAAGTATTGGAACCGGCAGTGATAATGCATTTGCCAGTCGCATGCGCAGCGATTATCAAGCAGATGTTATTTATTTCGATTATAAACAGGATTCTACAACAATTACGGCAACCGTTGATTCCATTAAAAAGCAATACAAAAAAGTGATCATCGGTATTCATGCTTACAACCGTACGCCAGCCAATAATTTCGGTATCAGTAAAAATGCCATTGATCTGGTAATCCAATTACAACAACATACCAATGCAGCAACATTTGTATTTGGAAATCCGTATGCCATAAAAAACTGGTGCGATGCAAAAAACATGATTGCCTGTTATGAAGATGACAGTATCATACACAACGCCGCAATAGATCTGTTACAGGGAAAGATTGGGGCCAAAGGGAAATTGCCGGTTACGGTTTGTGAG
>CANKNL010000147.1 GCA_947483345.1 Chitinophagaceae bacterium
CAGAAAAATAATGGCGATAATAAGTCCGATTAATCCAACAGGTAAATTATCCATTACAAAACGTAAAAAAATATAATTGTTGTCATTGGTATCCTGACCGGGCAAAGCCTGTTGTAAAACGGTTTTGTATTGTGCCCTCCATGCCATTGCGGCTTCCCTGTCAGTAGCTGCAAGTGCCTCATCATAGCGTGTTTCCAATGCAACTAAAGCCTCTTTATACATGGTTTGTTTGGCCATAATAACTTTGGCCTGATCAAAATATATGGGTGCCTTGTTATACTGGTAAAATGAAAAAATCAAAATCCCCAGCATCAAAATAAAAAACTGCATGGGCACTTTAACTAATCCATTCATTAATAACCCTCTCCGGCTTTCTGTTATATTTTTTGCTGTGAGGTAACGGCCAACCTGGCTGTGATCGGTTCCAAAATAGCTGAGCGACAGAAAAAAGCCACCGATCAATCCGCTCCAGATATTGTATTTATCCTGCCAGTTGAAACCTGTTGGGGTAAACCCGGTTGTAATAATATTCATCTTCCCCATCTCGCCACTTTTTCGCAATGCGTCTGTAAAACCTATGGCATCGGGTAATAATTTAACGGCCAGGTTTCCTACAATAAATAAAGCGATAAACACAATGATCATTTGCAGTTTTTGGGTGTGGGCTACTGCTTTGGCACCGCCACTCATGGTATAAATGATCAGCATACCGCCCATGACCAGATTGGTGTAATATATGTTCCACCCCATTAATGAACTTAATACAATAGACGGTGCAAAGATGCTGATGCCGGTACTTAATCCTCTGGCCAATAAAAATAAAAAAGAGGTGAGGGTCCTCGTCTTCAGGTCAAACCGATTTTCTAAAAATTCGTATGCCGTATAAACTTTTAACCGGTTAAAAACAGGTACAAAAAATATACTGATAACGATCATGGCCAGGGGCAAACCAAAATAATACTGTACAAACCGCATGCCATCGCTGTAAGCCTGACCAGGGCCAGTTAAAAAGGTAATGGCACTGGCCTGTGTACCCATGATGCTTAATAATACCAGGTACCATGGTAAAGACCGGTTGCTTAAAAAATAGCCTTCCAGATTTTTAGTGGTGCGGCTTTTATAAATACCGTACAAAACAATGCCGGAAAGGGTAACGATTAATATGATCCAGTCAATACCACTCATGAAAACGACTTAGTTATCCAATAAAATAGGATGATCTGAGCGACCAGAAAAGCCAATACGGCGAAGTACCAGGTATGCCAATATGAATTTTTCTTTTGCATATTTACTTATGGCGGTCAGGCGCTTTTTGAAACCGCTCTTACTTAAACAGAAATGCATTGCTATGGCTCAGCATTTACAGCTACTTACTATTTTCCGCTCTGTTGTTCGCTATTAAATTTGCAAATAACCGGTAAGCCCCGGTTATCCCTGCTGGTAATTCTCTAAAAAATACCAAGCCGGTATAAACAAATCTGCCTTTACCGTAATTGGCAATAATGAGACTGCCATCCTGTTCTTTTTCACCCGGATCTTTCATACTGATAACAGCCTTGTAATTTGAGTCAAATTTATCGGCATGATAAATGCTCCGTTCCTGAATCCAACCTTCAAAATCGGTTTCGGTTATTTTGTTTGGAAAATTTAATGCCGGATGATCTGGCATTAAAAAATTCACCTTTGCCCCCTCATCGGTAACCCGGTTGCGGCTGATGTTAAACGGATAGGGTGCAATTTTTGCTTTTACGGGACCAATCTGATTACTGGTATTGTATTGAACCAATAAAACACCTCCATCTTTAACATACTGCATTAATTCATCATAAACATTATTCATCCATTCATTGGTATTATAAGCCCTTATACCGGTAATAACCGCATCAAATTGTATTAAATTAGAGGCGGTAATATCTGATTCTTTAAGTATGATCACTTTGTACCCCATATGTTCCAAAGCTTCCGGAATTTTATCCCCTGCACCAGGTATGTAGCCAACAAGGTGGCCTGCTGTTTTTAATCCATCACTAAAATCAACAATGTTAATGATGGGTTTTGAAAAATAATTTATGGTAGGGATATGATCATATTGAATTGTATGTAACATACGGATACCATCATAGGCAATATACTTTGAATCCGGATCAGCATATTTACTGATGACCATAGGTAAATGAAATGTGAGCTCTTTCTTTTCATTGACGATCACCGTATTTATGGCCTCATGAGCGGGTTCAAAATGTCCGCCAATCTGTATCGTATCCATCATCTTCGCTAACCTGATATGTAAAGCAGGTTTTATGTTATACGCATTTAACCCGGTATGATTTTTAAACACGATTTTAGAGTAATTAGACAAATTAATAGCCGGTATAAAATAGACGGGTTGTATCAACTCTCCCTTAACAGGATCGGTATATTTATACCGGACGGGCCTCGAAAATTTAAATTCCCTGCCTTCAATCATCATACTGAAAACAACACTGAATGGATCCGTTTCTCCTTTGCCGATCTGCTGCTGATCACTCACATTAAAACTACCTTTATCCATTGGGCTTTCCAGCCAATAGGGCTGAGTAGGTTTTGTATCTGGCCTGATGAACATATTGTAGGTTTTTACAGAATTCTCATTTTTTTGAAGCTGGTCAAAAATAATATAGTCATCATTAACATGTGCATCTGCACTTAATATATTGGCGCCGGAACGGTTATTAACGACCAGATTTATTTTTAAACTGTCGCCTAAAACCGCAAATTGAGTAGTGGTAGTAGCCTCTAAAAATAACCCACTGCAATTTTGTATAAGGTCTTTAACCGCATTTAATTTTTGAGCCTTCCAATAATCATCCTTCACCAATTCCAGTTTTTTGTATAGCTCAACCAAGGCTGCTACTGACTTTTCCGGATGTGTTTCATCATATTTTCCGATGAGTTTATTTATGGTATTGGTAAGCCCGCCACTGGCCGTTCTTTTCCAGCTCACATCTATCTGATCCATCAAATCAGAAACCGGTGCAACGCCTTTTATTGTTTTAAAATATTCCGTAACACGTCCTCTTTGAGCAGGCACGCCAAAGCCCTGGCTTTTATGCTGACTTCTGCTGGTGGCTGCAATCTCCCCATAACTTTTCCCCAGCATTGGATTATAATCTCCGCATTCTAATTTAAACTGATCATTGCTTTGTGTATTAGTGCCCCCAAAATTAAAAGTGTTCCACAAAATGCGATGGGCTTGCCAGGTGGTAACGCCTTGGGTTAGTTGCTCGGGAAATCGAGTAGGATCTGCTGCCGCTTCAAATGCTTCACCGGCGAGGATGGCAGATGCCGTATGATGCCCATGACCGCCCTCTCCCGTTGTAGGAAAACGGGTAATGATCACATCCGGTTTAAATTTACGGATTACCCAAACCACATCACTTAATATTTTATCATGCCCCCAAAATCGCAAGGCTTCTTCCGGGCTTTTACTGTATCCGAAGTCAAATGCGCGACTAAAGAATTGTTCGGCACCATCTATTCGTCTTGCAGATAATAATTCCTGTGTGCGTATCAATCCTAAATCAATGCCCTGTTCATCACCAATTAAATTTTGTCCGCCATCCCCACGGGTTAAACTTAAATACCCGGTGCGGTACAATTTTTCATTAGCCAGATAGGCCAATAACCGGGTATTCTCATCGTCGGGATGTGCAGCGATATAAAGTACCGAGCCCAATACATTGAGTTTTTTTAACTGCAATAAAATTTCGGAAGACGTGGATGACCTGGGTGTTTGGGCATGGCCATAGAACATGGAAAAATTAAAAATGCAAAATGCAAAAAATAGTTTCTGAATCATTGTAAATATTTATTCGTTTATATTTTTTTTATTGCCCCACCAGAAAAACGGCATTAGCCAATAACAGCTTCCCTTGCTCCCAAAAATTACGGAAGACGGGGTCATCGGCAAAAAACACAATGTTGCCATTACCCAATGGCTGCACACCTATAACGGTTCCGTCTTTAATTTTTAGCTTGGTTTTATTACCCACAAAACCGGCAGTCTGGTCTTCCTTTTTGATAACACCCACATTCCAACCGGTCTTCGAAAATTCATACAGATCACTGTTTTGCTTTAATGAAAAATAATATTTGTCGTACCCAAAAGCCAGTGGATGAGAATTATCCATGTCTACTTTATAAATGGCTCCGGGTATATAATTTACAATGCCATCTCGCTCGCGATTTTCGTAAAATTTTATATCGTCATAATCAATGACCTTATCTTTTTTGTCATCCTTTTTTTCTTCATCCTCATCTTTTTTTAACGTGATACCCCAGTCGGCCCTGGCTATTTGAGAGATGGCATTTTCGATCGCAATAATTTTACCGCCCTGTTGTACCCACATTTTAATTTCTGCAGCCGCTTCTTTATCTTTTAAAAAATCATATCTGCCATCAGGCAGTATCAATACATTCAAATTTTTTAAAGTAAGGCCATCTATTTCGTCTGCATTAATCAGGCTAACCGGGTATTTTAATTGCTGCTCAAACAAATGCCATATTTCACCTGCGGCATTTGGATTAACGCCTTTTCCGGTTAATACAGCAATACCGGGATTTTTGATAAGATGCACCTTATCGCTTCCAAAATCAAAGCCGCTTTCCATAAATCCGCTACTCACTTCGGTTACAGAAGCGCTGCATGAAAAGGCCAGGTTGGCAAACAACTGCAATTTATCTTCATTAGCTTTCTTTAAAATGATCAGTGTGCCTTTTTGAAAAGCTTTGCCCTGATAACTGAAATCCTTTTCCGCAAACCGTACTTTAATTTTCGCTTTTAATAAGGCCGCTAAAAATTGGGCATCGGCAAATGAATTATAATTTACAAGGTACCCATAGGCTGTGGTGGCAACCCTGGTTTTTAAACCCGCAACCGGATCATTAACCGCGTTTATTTTTTCTTTTACGGCATAGGTTTGTACACCATAAACAAAGGGTAAACTCCAGGCCGTAATATCATAAGTAACGGAATCGCTTAATTTAGATTTGGGCTCAAATAAAACTTTTACCAAAGCCGATTTGGGCTGAATGGCAGATACAATAAGACTATTTGTAGACGTTACCACTTCATCTTTACCCGTAAAATAATTATAGCCCTTAATGGCAGATACAGCCGACACCCCATAACGGATGCCGTTTGCATCAAAGAAATTTTGTAAAGCTTCCCGTTTACGCATATTCCTTTCCGTTATTACATAAGTTTTAAAATCACCAATACCATTGGCATTGGCGTCATCAAAATATTTTTTGTATTCGCTCATCAACTGATCGGCATGAACAGATGCCATTTCGATGGTGCTCATGCTGGTTGTAAAATGATGAGCTATACGGTCTTCCAATGTGAGTGTATCCCCATCTGCATTTAATGCCGCAATACCCCCCTGTGGGCCACCCGCTTGTTCATAAGTCATGCCAATGGCGCCATTGTAAGTTGGATAAGTATCCCCATAAGCGGGATAAAACAAATCAAAAATTTCTTTTGTGAAATACAGCCAGCCGTTGGCATCAAAATAGGTCGCATGATTTTTTCCAATGGTGTATTGAAAATCGCGTTGCCATTTTGTTATCACTTCATGAAATGGTTCTGCGGCAGGTGCAAAATAATAGGGATTATTGATACCCTGCTCATGAAAATCGCAATGGATCTGGGGCATCCATTGATTGTATTTTTTTAAACGGCCCTGTGTTTCTACCTGTGTTTGCCAGGCCCAGTCGCGGTTTAAATCAAAATTATAATGATTTAGCCGGCCACCTGGCCATGGTTCGCTATGCTCACGGGTATTAATATCGGCATTCGCATTTTGCCCAATCATTTGTGTAAACCAGTTTACATAACGGTCTCTGCCATCAGGATTTAAACAGGGGTCAATGATGACCACTGTATTTTTTAACCAGCCCTTGGTTTGGCCATTTAAGGGAGTTAATAATTCAAATAAGGTGCGCATGGCCACTTCCGAAGAACTGGCTTCATTACCATGTACATTATAACTCAGCCACACAATAACCGGTGCTGCTTTATCTGCCGGCTTATCTTTTAAGATGCCCGTAAGCCTCAAATTATTTTTTCTGATCTCCTCAAGCCTGAGCCTATTTTCAGGTGTGGATACAATCGCCAGTAAAAGCGGTCTGCCCTCATTTGTTTCACCATATTTTTCTAATGCCATCATGTGAGGCATCGCTGCAACAGCCTGATTGAAGTAGTTTACAATTTTATAATGTGGTGTAAACCTGCTGCCCAGCGGATAGCCTAAAAATTCATCAGGTGATTGTAACTGTGCAAATAGTTGGCTGCTTATAAAAAGTAGTATTACTGAACTTAGTTTTAAACGCATGGATCAAATTTTATTCTGTTTAATAAAGCCATTAAAGTAACTGCATCTATTTTCAGCTACAGAAACTTATGTGAAAATAAAGAAAGCAAATGACTTAAACCTTCCACTTATCCATAATATGTACCCCTGCCGTAATTAACCAATGAAATAGTCATCTTTCTTTACTCAATCTGACTTCAATAAAGTAAATTCGGTAAAAATTTTATATGGCATTTCAAAAAACATTTTTCACAAGTATTTTCTGTATCCTGTATGGTTTTTGTTTAACCAGCTGGTCACAAACAATCGACAGTAAAAAATATGCTATTCAAAAAAGTATCAGTTGTAATAAGGGTGCTGTAGTTTCTGCACATCCTTTAGCCAGCATGATAGGTATTAGTATTTTACAGAAAGGCGGTAATGCAGTAGATGCGGCTATTGCAACCCAGCTGGCATTGGCCGTTGTATATCCGGTGGCCGGTAATATAGGTGGAGGAGGTTTTATGGTGGCGCACCTAAAGGACGGTAACAATATCAGTCTCGATTTCCGCGAAAAAGCCCCGGCCAAAGCCAGCAGAGATATGTATCTGGATACAGCGGGAAACCCCCAAATGACTTTATCGCAGGATGGCCATTTAGCAGCAGGTGTACCGGGTACCGTAGCCGGACTGTTTGCCAGTTTAAAATATGCCAGTCTCCCTTTTACAACATTGATACAACCTGCTATTGACCTGGCAGAAAAAGGTTTTGCCATTACGGCTTCGCAGGCTACCTCATTTAACAGAACAAAAAAAGAATTTTTAGCACTCAATACAGCCCCGGTTTCATTTGTAAAAGAAGCAGCCTGGCAGACCGGTGATATCTTAATTCAAACAGACCTGGCCAATACCTTAAAACGTATACGTGATCATGGACAAAAAGGATTTTATGAAGGTGAAACAGCCAGATTGATTGTTGCCGAAATGCAGTCTGGCCAATACCTGGCGGCCAAACAGGCCGGCATCATTTCTTTAGATGATCTAAAGCACTACGAGGCAAAAGAACGGGCCGTTTTTGATTTTAATTACAAAGGTTATCGCATTATTACGATGCCTTTACCCAGTAGTGGCGGTATTATTTTACAACAGATGATGAAGATGATCGAAGATAAAAATATTGCAGCCATGCTATTTCAGTCGGCTGCATCGGTACAATTAATGACCGAAGTGGAACGCCGGGCATATGCCGACAGGGCGGCCTTTTTAGGCGACCCTGATTTTGTAAAAGTGCCAATA
>CANKNL010000148.1 GCA_947483345.1 Chitinophagaceae bacterium
GCAAATGGTTGATGAGCATTGCACTTATGTATTTATGGAATGCAGCAGCCATGCCATTCACCAGGGCAGAATAACAGGATTGCAATTTGCAGGTGCTGTATTCAGCAATATAACACACGATCACCTGGATTATCATAAAACATTTGATGCTTACATCGGGGTGAAAAAATCTTGGTTTGATAAACTGCCATCTACTGCATTCGCCATGAGCAATGCAGATGATAAAAGGGGTACAGTGATGTTGCAGAATACCAATGCAAAAAAGTATTTCTATAGCCTTAAAAGTATGACCGATTTTAAGGGGAAAATACTGGATAACAGTCTTGAAGGATTACATATGACAGTGAATGATAAAGAGGTTTACTTCAGGCTGATCGGAGAATTCAACGCCTATAATTTATTAGCTGTTTATGGTACAGCTGTTTGCCTGGGCGAAGAAAAGGATAATGTACTTAGGGTATTAAGCATTTTGGATGGCGCAGAAGGAAGGTTTGATTACCGGATCAGCAAAATTGTAAAAATAAAAGGCATTATTGATTATGCGCATACCCCCGATGCATTATTGAATGTGTTGGCCACGATAAAAAATTTGCGGCAGGGCAATGAGCAGATCATTACGGTTGTTGGTTGTGGTGGCGACAGAGATAAAACAAAACGTCCGGTAATGGCTGAAGTTGCCTGTGCATATAGTGATAAAGTGATTTTTACTTCTGATAACCCGCGTAGTGAAGATCCGGATGAGATTTTAAAAGATATGCAGGGAGGTGTAAATGCAGTTACAAAAAAGAAAGTGATAACGATTGCCGACAGGCGGGAAGCAATTAAAACAGCTGTAAGCCTGGCCCATAAGGATGATATTGTTTTAATAGCCGGTAAAGGACATGAAAAGTATCAGGAGATTAAAGGCGTGAAATATGAATTTGATGATAAGCAGATTTTGAATGACATGTTTGAATTATTAGAGAAGTAAAAAAGATTGGCATTGGCCAAGCTATAAACTGCAAACTGAATATATGTTGTATCACATTTTTGATTGGCTTGCTAAAGAAGGTTTCCGTTTTCCGGGTATCAATCTTTTTCAGTTCATCACCTTTAGGGTGTTGCTGGCAATGATATTGAGCCTGGTGATTACAACAGTTTACGGTAAAAAGCTAATTAATTTTTTACAAAAAAAGCAATTGGGTGAATCGGTTAGGGATCTGGGATTGGCAGGTCAGAATGAGAAAAAAGGGACACCAACCATGGGCGGTATTATTATCCTGTTGGCCATTTTGATACCTACTATTTTGTTGGCTAATCTCGATAAAGTGTATATCCGCCTGATGTTATTGTGTACCGTTTGGTTAGGGACCATTGGATTTATTGATGATTATTTAAAAATAAGGTCAAAAAGAATTGCACAGGATAAAGGGATTGCTTACAAAAAAAATGACAGTGATGGGTTGGCTGGTAGATTTAAAATTTTTGGACAGGTCATGTTGGGTATCATCGTGGGGGCTACTCTTTATTTTACACCAAGTGTGATCGTTGAGCGTGAAATCCATAATCCAAGTATTCAGTATGTGAAAGATTCCGTTTTAAAACACGGGGAAGAATTAATGAGCGATTCTTTTCATATTGTTAATTTGGATGGAAAGGACCACATTTTTGCAAAAGTAAAAACGCCGATCACAACTATTCCATTTGTAAAAAATCATGAATTTAATTATGCCAAACTTTTACCAACAGCCTGGGAAAACTATGCCTATATACTTTATATCATTATTGTCATCATCATTGTAACGGCTGTAAGTAACGGGGCTAATATAACTGATGGCCTGGATGGCCTGGCAACAGGTGTAAGTGCTATCATTGGTATTTGTCTGGGCATATTTGCATACGTAAGTGGTAATATAAAATTTGCCGAATACCTCAACATTATGTACATCCCAAACCTGGGCGAATTATCCATTTTTATCGCAGCATTTGTTGGGGCATGTATAGGCTTTCTCTGGTACAATGCTTATCCGGCACAGGTTTTCATGGGCGATACCGGAAGCCTGGCATTGGGAGGCATCATTGCCGCATTGGCAATTATTATCCGTAAAGAATTGTTGATACCCATTTTCTGTTTCGTGTTTTTAGTGGAAAATCTGAGCGTGATGATACAGGTGGGGTATTTTAAATATACCAAACGAAAGTATGGTGAAGGGCGGCGTGTTTTCTTAATGAGCCCGCTACATCATCATTACCAGAAGTTGGGATATCATGAAAGTAAAATAGCAGTTCGTTTTTGGATCATAACAATATTAACGGTGGCTTTAGCAATTGGAACCCTAAAGCTTCGGTAAATAGTTTTGAAAAACCAAACTGGCATTTTGCAAATTGTAAAAGCTAAGTTTTTCATGCTGGCCAATATCCTTAGTAAAAGCAATAAGCCAGTCTGACTGAAAACCTGACCTGTTAAATTCTATGCTGTTGAAGAACCATTTTTTACTTCTGTTTGAAGTCTAAAAATTAGTGTATTAAATGAAAAAAAAATTAGTCATACTGGGTGCAGGAGAAAGCGGTGTAGGCACTGCTTTGCTGGCAAAGCAAAAAGGCTATGATGTATTTGTAAGTGATGGTGGTGCCATCAAAACACAATACAGAACTGAATTGGAAGAAAATGAAATAGCATTTGAAGAAAACCTGCATACAGCAGAAAAGATTTTATGTGCAGATGAAGTAATGAAGAGTCCGGGTATTGCCGATAAAAATGAATTGGTGAAACAGATCAGAGCAAAAGGGATAAGCGTGATCAGTGAAATAGAATTTGCCTATCGGTATAAGGGCCACAGTAAGATCATTGCCATTACGGGCAGCAATGGAAAAACAACCACCACGGCATTAACCTATCATATCTGTAAAACCGCCGGTGCGGATTGTGCTATGGTTGGTAATATCGGTTATTCATTTGCTAAACAAGTGGCCGTACAGCCACGAGATCTTTATGTGGTAGAAATCAGTTCTTTTCAACTGGATGATATTAAAACATTTCAACCGGATGTAGCGATACTTACCAATATCACTGAAGATCATCTCGACCGGTACGATTACAAATTTGAAAATTATATAAACAGTAAGTATAGAATTGCGATGAATCAACATCCCGAAGACGTTTTTATTTATAATCTCGATGATGCTGTAACTGTGAAAACAATAAATAATTATTCCATTAAATCAACACTAGCCCCAATTACTATGAGTAAACAACTGCCACAAGGCGCCTATTTGCTGAATGCAAAAATGCACTTAAAATGGAAAAATGAAGAGATGCAGATGAGTATTGAAGATTTTGCCATAAAGGGAAAACACAATCAATACAACAGTATGGCTGCAAGTTTGGCGGCTTCAGCGATTGATATCCGAAAGGAAAAAATAAGAGAGGCACTTCAAACATTTGAAAGTTTAGAACACCGAATGGAAACAGTGGCGACCATTAAAAATGTTGAATTTATCAACGACAGTAAAGCCACCAATATCAATAGTACCTGGTTTGCCCTGGAGAGTATGAACAAGCCGGTGATCTTAATTCTTGGCGGCGTTGATAAGGGCAATGATTATTCTTTATTAACCGATATGGTTAAGGAAAAGGTAAAAGCCATCGTGTGTATGGGGATTGAACACAGAAAAATTCATGAAGCCTTTGGAGATTTGGTGCCACTGATGGTGAATACAGATAATGCAAAAGATGCTGTTCAATCCGCATTTCATTTTGCCAGTAAAGGCGATGTTGTTTTATTGAGCCCTGCCTGTGCAAGTTTTGATCTGTTTAAAAATTATGAAGACAGAGGTAACCAGTTTAAAAAGGCCGTGAAGGAATTGTGACCTCACCCCAACCCCTCTCCAAAGGAGAGGGAACTGGAAGATAGAATCGAAGGCTATGTTTTATAAATTGAGAATTGTTGCATTATTGATGAAGAAATAACAACTGTTGATATGGAAGATAAAATGAGAGGATATGTTTAGTGCACCGCCTCCTCTCTGTAGGAGAGGAGGAAGGGAGGTGAGGTTGTTGGCATGCTTAATTACAAATGTTGATAAAATAATAAATGCCCGGCGGCCCTCTTTTTTGAAGAGGGAAGAAGGGTAAGGCTTCATGTTAGAACCAGTAAACATAAAAACATTCTTTACACCCAACATCAGTAACATGGGTGGCAATTTGGTCAGTAAAACCAAAGGCGACCGTGTTATTTGGGGTATTGTCATTATGCTCACTTTGATAAGCTTACTTGTTGTGTATAGCAGTACCGGATCGTTGGCCTATAAGTATAGCCGCAGTACCGAAAGTTATTTGTTTAAACAATTCGGATTTATCATTCTTGGTGTTTTAGTGATTTATTTTGCACACCGCGTTAACTATACTATTTATTCCAGAATATCTTCTGTTTTATTTATTATTTCCATATTGTTATTGATTTATACAATATTTTTTGGTCAAACTTTAAATGCCGGAACCCGTTGGATAAAATTGCCGGTCATAAATATGACCTTTCAAACATCAGATCTTGCTAAACTGGCATTATTCATTTATTTAAGCAGGCAGTTAAGCCGTAAGCAGTCTGTAATTAAAGATTTTAAAAAAGGATTTTTACCAATTATTATTCCGGTAGCCATCATTTGTTTATTGATTGCCCCATCAAATCTTTCAACTGCATTGCTCATTGGAGGCACCAGTATACTGATTATGTTTATCGGCCGGGTGAATACAAAACATATATTACTCACCATTGGTATTATATTAATTCCGATAGCCATTTTATTTACCGTTGCGGTAAGTACTTATGATAAAACAGAACACCGGGCAAAAGATATTCCGGCTGTTTTTTCTATGGGAAGAGTACCCACATGGATAGGTCGTATACAAACATTCATGTACAGTAATAAAGAAGATGTAAATGAAAAATTGTATCAGATAAACCAGGCAAAGATTGCCATAGCCAAAGGTAGTTGGTTTGGGGCCGGGCCAGGTAACAGCCAGGCACGTAATTTTTTACCACATTCTTACAGTGATTTTATTTTTGCGATAATACTGGAAGAATATGGATTGCTGGGAGGGAGTTTTATGGTGTTTATTTATTTGCTTTTCCTGTATCGCTGTATCCGGTTATATCGAAAATGCCCGTATGCATTTGGTGCATTTCTGGCATTGGCATTAAGTTTTATGTTGGTTATACAAGCTATTGCCAACATGGGTGTGAATGTGAATTTATTTCCTAATACGGGGGTAACCTTACCATTGGTAAGTATGGGCGGCAGTAGTTTTTTATTCACCTGTTTATCCATCGGTATTATTTTAAGTGTAGCCAGAAATGTTGAACAGATGGAAAGTCCCCAGACTCCCGACGGAGGGGAGCGGATTCAGGCAGACTGAAATTATTAAAAGTAAAATTGAAACTGATAGAATAAATGGACGATGATTCAAAATTAAAAGCTACAAAAAATCCGCCTTCGGGGGGCAGTGTGGCTGGGCGTTTTATCATAGCAGGTGGCGGAACAGGCGGGCATATTTTTCCGGCAATAGCTATAGCAAATGCCATTTTAAAGCAAGCGCCGGAAACTGAAATTTTATTTGTTGGTGCCAGTGGAAAAATGGAAATGGAAAAAATACCACAGGCCGGATTTAAAATTGAAGGATTGGATATAGCCGGATTTAACAGAAGTTCTTTGATAAAAAATATAGGATTACCCTATAAGCTGCTAAAAAGTTTTATGCAGGTACGACGGATTTTTAAAACCTTTAAACCCAATGCCGTCATTGGTGTTGGCGGTTATTCAAGTTACCCGGTTTTAAAACTGGCACAGGCAAAAGGAATCCCCACTTTCATTCATGAAAGTAATTCATATGCCGGAAAGGCGAATAGGATGCTAGGGAAAAACGCAACCGCCATTTTTGTTGCAAGTGAGGGCATGGAAAAATTTTTCCCCGAACATAAAATTCTAATAACGGGTAATCCGGTGAGGGCAAGTATTTTAAAAAGTACAGTGAGCAGGGAAGAAGGGATTCGATTTTTTGGGTTAGATCCAGATAAAAAGACGGTATTATCAGTAGGTGGCAGCTTGGGTGCTATAACAATTAATGAAGCCATAGATAAAAACCTGGATTTATTTGAAAATAACAACCTGCAACTGATCTGGCAAACCGGTAAGCCTTATGCCGCAAAAGGAAAGCAGTGTGCAAATGGAAAAAAAAATATCTGGGTAAATGATTTTATCAATGAAATCGAATACGCTTATGCAGCAGCCGATTTGGTAATAAGCAGAAGCGGAGCCATGGTCATAGCGGAATTAAGCGTGATGAAGAAAGCGGTGATTTTTGTTCCTTTCCCATTTGCTGCAGAAGACCATCAGCAGGTAAATGCACAAAATTTAGTTAATAAAAGTGCAGGCATAATGATAAAAGATAATGAGGCGTTAGCACTATTAGTCAATACGGTGATAGCCCTGTCAAAAGATGAAGGAAAACAACAGGTATTAAAAAATAATATCGGCAAAATGGCTATCACCAATGCCGATGACATCATTGCAACAGCCATTCTGAAAAATATTTAATGACGAATATTAAAAACATAAAAAGGGTATATTTTTTAGGGATAGGAGGTATTGGTATGAGTGCATTGGCCAGGTATTTTAATGAAAAAGGCGTGATCGTTAGTGGCTATGATAAAACAGAAACGGCTTTAACAAAAAGATTGGCTGCAGAAGGGATACGCATTTGTTACGAAGATAAAATTGAGTTCATTGACAAAGCGGCTGAGTTGGTAGTTTATACACCCGCTATTCCAAAAGATCACAAAGGGTTGAATTATTTTTTAGAAAATCAATATCACCTGGCAAAACGGAGCGACGTATTGGGGGCAATAACAAACCAATCTTATAATATATGCATTGCCGGCACGCATGGCAAAACAACAACCAGCACTATGGTGGCCCATATCCTTCGGCACAGTGCATTTGGGTGTAATGCATTTTTAGGTGGTATTGCCGTTAATTATAACAGCAATTTTTGGCAACAGGCTGTAGATAGCCGTAGTGAAAAAATGATCAGTGTTGTAGAGGCGGATGAGTACGACAGAAGTTTTTTGACATTAAGTCCTGATATAGCCATCATCAGTTCTATGGATCCGGATCACCTGGATATTTATGGTACGGCTGAAAATATGGAACAGGCGTTCATCGATTTTTCGGCAAAAATAAAACCCGGTGGATTGTTGTTGAGCAAATATGGACTTAAAAGAACAGATGATCTGAAAGGGGATAATCACCTGACCTTTCATTTACAAAATGAAAACGCAAGTATTTATGCTCGCCATATAAAAATAAACAAGGGTAGTTTTCAGTTTGATGTGATCATGCAATATTGGGAACTAAAAGATGTGGTTTTGAATATGGGAGGGCAGCATAATATTGAAAATATGATTGCGGCAATATCAGTAGCCCATTATCTGGGAATAGAAAATGATAAAATTAGAAAAGCAGTAGCCCATTTCAGAGGTGTAAAAAGAAGGTTTGAATATATAGTGAAGAATGAAAAACAGGTTATGGTGGATGATTACGCACATCATCCCGAAGAATTAAAGGCTTTGTTATCAGGTGCA
>CANKNL010000149.1 GCA_947483345.1 Chitinophagaceae bacterium
AATCAGTTATAATAAATTAAAAATATTTAACAAACTAAATGGCTATTATGGCATTATCAGTTTACTGCTGATCATTTTTGCTTTTGCAGATAATTTAAAATCCAGACCTGTAAAATGGCTCACCTGGGCTCAACATATTTGTGTTGGTTTATTTGCGGTTGCATTTCTTTATCATACTTATGGTATGGCGATGCGCTGGTATCTTTCGGGGCATGCACCCTGGAGCGACGGCTATGAAGCACTTTTGCTGATAGCCTGGAGTACCGTGTTGGCAGGTTTCTTTTTTATTAAGAACACAAAAATTATTCAGGCGGCCACCGCCTTTTTAGCCAGCATGATCCTATTCACTGCAGGGCACAGTAACTACGATCCTCAGCTTACGAATCTGCAACCGGTTTTAAAATCATACTGGCTGATCATTCATGTTGCCGTGATTACCATCAGTTATGGATTCCTGGCACTGGGCTTTATTCTGGGTGTGATCAATATGTTTTTATATCTTTTCAAATCACACAAAAATGCAGTTAAAACAGACTTACTGATCAGTGAGCTGACTTTTATAAATGAAAAAAATCTGCAGATAGGCTTATTTATGGCTACGCTGGGTACTTTCTTAGGTGGTGTTTGGGCCAATGAATCTTGGGGGCGTTACTGGGGATGGGATGCCAAGGAAACCTGGGCATTAATCATTGTTATTGTGTATTCTATTATTTTACATTTACGGCTGGTACCTAAACTGAGGGGTTCTTTTATTTTCAATATCAGTTCCATCATTGGCTTTGGCAGCGTATTAATGACCTTTATAGGTGTAAATTATTTTTTCTCAAAGGGCTTACATAGCTATGCATCCGATGAAAAAACCATATTCCCCCTTTGGGGTTGGATGATGATTTTATCATTTGTAATTCTGATGATTGCTGCTGGCATAAAAGAAAAAACAATAAATAAAAATGGCGACAGCTATAATGAACCTTAGTAAAATAAAAAGTTTATAGCAACAAAGAGGCTGCCTCAAAAGGACAGCCTCTTTGTTATTAAAGTAATCCACAGAATCATACTGCATAATTAGTAGAATGTGTTTCCAAAAAGGCATCATATTTTTCAAAGTTCAGGCCTGCAAGCCTATTCAATAGACTAGGTGATATTTCTTGTATTATTATGTAAACAAGGCGATACAAGAAGTACATGTATTTTACCTTCCATAATATATACTCTGTTTCTCCAGCATTCTTTTTATCTTTCGCTTTCAAGATTTATACATGAAAAATTCCCTTTTACTCATTTTGCTATTTTTTGTATTACAAAGTGCTTTCGGGCAGCAAAAACCTGCCTATATTTTATTTAATGCCAAAGGCAAAAAGGTATCTTATAAAAAAATGATACGACAGTTATCAAAAAATGACATTGTACTCATTGGTGAGTTTCACGATAACCCCATCAGCCACTGGATAGAACTGGAAATAACCAAATCCTGTAAACAAAACCGTAACCTGGTGTTGGGTGCCGAAATGTTTGAACAGGATAATCAAGCTGCACTGGACATGTACCTGCAGGGGAAACTTACCACCAAAGGATTAGATAGTATGGCACGCCTCTGGAAAAATTATAAAACTGACTATGCCCCCTTGGTTAATTTTGCAAAAGAAAATAAAATAGTATTTGCAGCCACCAATATTCCCCGCCGCTATGCCTCCCTTATTTCAAAAGGCGGGTTTGAAGTACTGGATACTATTCCCGCAATAGCCAAAGCCTGGATAGCGCCCCTGCCTATTGCTTTTGATTCAACCTTACCCGGTTATAAGAATATGCTGACCCAGATGGAGGGCCATGGTACAATCAATATGATAAAGGCACAAGCCAGCAAAGATGCTACCATGGCTTATTTTATTTTAAAATACCATGTGCCAGGCAGCCTTTTCATTCATTATAACGGCAGTTACCATTCCAACAATCATGATGGCATTGTGTGGCATTTAAAAAAGGCAAAGCCAGAACTTAAAATTGTTACAGTAACAACCGTTTCTCAAAAAGATATTAAAAAACTACTCGCCGAAAATAAAGACAAAGCAGATTTTATTATTTGTGTGGATGAAGATATGACCAATACTTATTAACTAAGTTGAGCTAACTAATTTTATAAACTGTTAATCCTTTTGTAAAAACCAGCCATCTGTTAATAAATACAACATAAATAAAGCAGCTTGCCGTTTATTGATCCTATACTCCAGGCAAATGAAATATGTTATCAGTTTTCTATTTTTGCATTCTTCTTTTTTCTTGTTTGCACAAAACAGTCAAGTTAGCAGCAGCGCTGTTTCGCCATTGGCGCAATATAACATTGAATGGAATAATATAAAATACAATAACTGCAATACAGCAGTTAATGCTGCTTACCTTAGCAGATCTGAAAAAGAGGTGATTTATATTTTAAACCTCATACGCTGTTACCCGGCCCTTTTTGCCAAAACGGTACTCAAAAAATATCCGGCCTTTTCAGGTAATGATTATCTGGCTGATGATGTTTTTTATTACAGATCGCTGGTTGATACCTTACTTACACTACAGCCAATACAGTTGCTTTATCCCGATAAGGCCTGTTTTATCAGTGCCAAATGCCATGCCTATAGTTCAGGCATCAGCGGCTATGTAGGCCATACACGTAAAACAAAAGACTGTATATCAAAAAAATATTATTATGGGGAGTGTTGCGACTATGGCCATAAAGACCCACTGGATATTGTTTTATCACTTCTCATAGACGAAGGCATCCCTTCACTTGGGCACCGTATTGTTTGCCTGAGCAGTTACGCCAAAATTGGTGTATCTATTCAACCACATACTACCTATGGCCATAATGCTGTACTGGATTTTTATTATTAAATAACTTTTAGGCGCATTTTAGGTAGGAATTGTTAACTTAAAAAATATTCCCCTTCTTTAAAACATTTTAAATATCCATTCGTCTTTACTAATATAGAAAGATGAAATAATGACTTTAGCAATAGATATGACGGCCGAGCGTAACAAAAATATGACCAACAGTATTAAAGCGATAAGCAATCGATTGTTTGGTTTTATTAAACAACGTGTGGCCAGTACAGAAGACGCAGAGGATATACTACAGGAGGTATTTTACCAGTTTGCAGGACATGCCGAGCCTATTGAACAGGCAACGGGTTGGTTATATAAAGTGGCCCGCAATAAAATAACCGATAATTACCGTAAACATAAACTGCCCCTGGCCGATGATATCTTTAACAGCACCGAAAGCGATGAAGAAAATTTTAACTGGAAGGAGATGTTACTGCCATCAGACGCTACACCGGAAACGGAATACCTGCGTAATCTTTTTTGGGAAGAACTGAAAGCTGCGCTGGATGAATTGCCCTCCGCACAACGTGATGTATTTATACAAAATGAAATAGAAGGCATCCCTTTTAAAGTTATCGCATCGGCTTGCGGAGAAAGTGTGGCCACACTGATCAGCCGCAAAAGATATGCTGTTTTACATTTAAGAGAGCGGCTGCAAATTTTAAAAGATGAATTATTAAATTATTAAAATTATAAACAATGAAAACATTTTGGATTAAAAAAGGATTGATGATATTATTTTTCGGCGTTGCCGCGGTACTTATATTTGGTTTTGTAGTGATGGGTTTATGGAATGCCATTTTACCGGTTGTACTTGGAGTAAAAGCCATCACGTTTTGGCAGGCGCTGGGCATTTTATTGTTAAGTAAAATATTATTTGGAGGGTTTAGCCGTGGCTGTGGTGGCAGACAGAAAACCGGAAAATGGATGGAGATGAAACAAAAGTTTTCGGGCATGACTCCTGAAGAAAGAGAAAAATTTAAAGCGGAATGGAAAAACAAATGCGGTAACAGATGGAGCATGCAGCAAACAACAACTCATTCGGGTGCAGATATGGCCGCTGAGTAAATATGATGTCCCACTTTTTTTAAACAACCTAGTAAATAGCAGGTACATTAAAAAATGCAGAACCTGTATTAAATCAGCATCCTTGTACCATAGATTGGAATAGTGCGCTGGATGATAGTGATAAGTTTATAAGCGTTGTTACAAAAACGATTAGCCCGCCAAAGTAGAAAACAGGGTATTAAAAGCAGGGTGTTTTTGTAAAGAACAGAAGTTATTTTATTGCACCATAAATAAAATAATTTTTTTTATACCTTTGTTTTCTAAACAAAAAAATAAAAATGAAAACCTTACTATCAATCTTAACCCTCTTGAGTATTACCACTTCCCTTTTTGCACAGGATTCTTATGATGAACTAATGAGCAAATCCCGCCGAGCAAGAACCACCAGCACCATTTTTGTTGCAGCAGGCCCAGTAATAGCAGCCGGTGGTATAGGTACATTAATTTATGGATTGGTAGAAAATGAATTAGGCGATAGTGTTCCTATTTATGATCAAAATGGCAATTTTATAAGATACGATACAAAACAACATACAACTGAAATCGTTGTTGGAGCAGCAGCTGCCCTTACGGGAATAGCACTTGCATTAACCAGTATTCATTTTTCCAATAAAGCCAGTGATTTAAAGCGTGAGGCCAGAAAAATGAAATTAAAAACTTCATCAGACCGGATTTCTATTCCGGGTTTGCAAAACGGACTTGCAAATAACAGGACAAGGCAGTTTAAACTTTCGCTGGTGATTCCTTTAGGTAATTAATTTCACTGACTTAAAAAAAATGTTGAGCCAAATGCTCAACATTTTTTTTATACCTGTATAAAATTTAATTTTATCCCCAAAGCGAAAAAACTGATTACATATTTCTTCGATATTGCCCACCAACTGAATAAAGTGCATTGGTAATCTGTCCTAATGAACAATACTTCACCGTTTCCATCAACTCTTCAAAAAGATTTTCATTTTTTACAGCAACCAGTTGCAGGCGTTTAAGCATCTCTGCCGCTTTTGCTTCATGCCGTTTATGAAAAGCCTCTAAAGTTTTTATCTGAAATTCTTTTTCTGCTGTAGTTGAGCGAATAACTTCTGTTGGTAAAATAGTAGGACTACCCTTTTTATTTAAAAATGTATTTACGCCAATAATGGGATATTCACCGGTATGTTTTAAGGTTTCGTAGTATAAGCTTTCTTCCTGAATTTTATTGCGCTGGTACATGCGTTCCATAGCCCCTAAAACACCGCCCCGGTCTGTTAAGCGATGAAACTCAGCCATCACAGCCTCTTCAACAATATCGGTTAACTCTTCAATTAAAAAGGCCCCCTGGTTGGGGTTTTCATTTTTAGCCGTGCCCAGTTCCCGGTTGATGATAAGCTGAATGGCCATGGCCCTGCGAACACTTTCTTCGGTTGGTGTGGTTATGGCCTCATCGTATGCGTTAGTGTGTAATGAATTGCAGTTATCATAGATGGCATATAATGCCTGTAGTGTAGTTCGGATATCATTAAAATCAATCTCCTGGGCATGTAAAGAACGGCCGGAAGTTTGAATATGGTACTTTAATTTTTGAGAACGGCTGTTGGCCTTGTATTTATTCTTCATGGCCTTGGCCCATATGCGACGGGCAACCCGGCCAATCACACTGTACTCTGGATCCATACCATTACTGAAAAAGAAAGACAGGTTTTGTGCAAAATCATCAATCTTCATCCCCCTGCTCAAATAATATTCTACATAGGTAAACCCATTGGATAAAGTGAAAGCTAATTGCGTTATCGGGTTGGCACCGGCTTCTGCAATATGATATCCACTGATACTTACACTATAAAAATTCTGCACCTGGTTATTAATAAAATATTCCTGAACATCCCCCATCAACTTTAATGCAAACTCTGTTGAAAATATACAGGTATTTTGTGCCTGGTCTTCTTTTAAAATATCTGCCTGTACTGTACCTCTTACCGTTGCCAATGTTTTAGCTTTTATTTCTTCGTACACATCTGCCGGTAAAACATCGGAGCCGCTTAATCCAAGTAACCTTAAACCTAGTCCATCGTTCCCTTCGGGTAAGGGCCCGGCCTCCCCTAAATCCCCTCCCGTGGAGGGGACTTTAGCCCCGGCTGATTTATTGATGATTTTTGGATGTACCGGGTTACCATCTACGCCGATATATCTTGGTAATGTTTCAATATCGTATTTTGATTCTATCAGTCTATTTATTTCTTCTTTTAAATAATGGTCGATGATATATTTTTCGCATTGCTGGTCAATGGCGGCATTCATAAAAAAGGCAAGCAGCATGGGTGCCGGTCCGTTAATGGTCATGCTTACGGAGGTTTTTGTATCGCAAAGGTCAAAACCACTATATAGTTTTTTGGCATCATCAACAGTGGCAATACTCACCCCGCTGTTACCCACTTTGCCATAAATATCGGGACGGTAATCTGGATCTTCGCCATATAATGTTACACTGTCAAAAGCAGTGCTGAGGCGCTTTGCAGGCTGGCCAATACTAACATAATGAAAACGCCTGTTGGTTCTTTCAGGCCCACCTTCACCGGCAAACATGCGTGTAGGATCTTCGCCATCCCTTTTTAACGGAAACACGCCAGCAGTAAACGGGAATTCGCCCGGAACGTTTTCCTGCAACTGCCATTTTAAAATATCACCCCAGTCTTTGTATTTTGGTAAGATAACTTTTGACAGTACAGTGCCCGATAAACTTTTATAAGTAAGTGGTTGTTTAATTATTTTACCCCTTACTTTAAATTCGTAAAACTCTTTTTGGTAGCGTTCTAAAACAGATGGCCAGTTGTCAATTAATTTTTTACACTCCGGGCTTAAAGCCCCCTCTAAATCTCCCCCCAAAGGGGAGACTTTAGCCCCTACTTCTTCTCCGAGTTTTTCTTTTATTAAAGCAATGGCGCCTTTTAATTGATAAAGTTGAGATGCTATTTTTGATTGTTCTTCCACCCAACTATCATAAGCGGCAATGGTTTCAGCAATCTCTGCCAGGTATCTTACTCTTTTAGGAGGAATGATGGTAGACTGGCTGAACGTATCTTTAATATGAGCATGATGTTCAATATCACCTGAAAATCTGACGTTACATTTCTCTGCCACTTTTTCCATCAAACGCTCAAACAATTCATTAATCCCCGCATCATTAAACTGTGCAGCAATAGTACCGATAATCGGTAAGTTGTCGTCATTGGCTTCCCACAAGCCATGATTACGTTTAAATTGTTTGCGTACATCATGCAGGGCATCCAAGGCACCTGCCTTATCAAATTTATTTACACAAACCACATCGGCATAATCCAGCATATTTATTTTTTCCAATTGTGATGCGGCACCATATTCGGGCGTCATCACATACATGCTCACATCTACATAATCTAAAATTGATGCATCACTTTGTCCAACACCTGCACTTTCTAAAATTATAAAATCATAGGCTGCTGCTTTGCAGATATCAATGGCTTCCTGAACATATTCACTTAATGCTTTATCGCTTTCTCTTGTTGCGAGGCTGCGCATATAAGCACGGGGAGAAGAAATAGAATTCATCCTGATCCGGTCACCCAATAAAGCACCTCCTGTTTTTTTCTTGGATGGATCAAC
>CANKNL010000150.1 GCA_947483345.1 Chitinophagaceae bacterium
CCAGTGAGGTTGAATGGATAATCCACATTTAAATGTATCCAGAACAATGGGGCTTCTCCAAAAGGATATAACTCTTTATAAAAATTCTGATAATCTTCATCGGTTAATTCTGAGGGTTTTTTTGTCCAGGCCGGGGCTGGATTATTAATTTGTTTATCCTCGAAAAAAATGGGGATAGGCAAAAAGCGGCAGAATTTTTCCAGTACTGTACTAATCCTTGAAGGCTCGAGGAATTCTTCACTTTCGGCATTCAGATGCAAAACAATATCAGTGCCCCGATTTTCTTTCTCCACTTCTTCCAGTGTAAATTCCGGACTGCCATCACATTCCCAGCGAACAGCCTGGCTACCTTCTTTAAAACTTTTAGATAATACTTCTACCTTTTCACTCACCATAAAAGAACTGTAAAAGCCCAATCCAAAATGACCAATAATATTGGCTTCATTCTGACCCTTGTATTTTTCTAAAAACTCTTCTGCACCGCTAAAAGCCACCTGGTTCAGGTATTTATCAATTTCTTCTTCCGTCATGCCAATTCCGGTGTCAGATATGGTCAATGTCTTTTTCTCCTTATCAATTTTAATATCAATCCTCAAATCACCCAGTTCGCCCTTGGCTTCGCCAATAGATGAAAGTGTTTTCAGTTTCTGGTTGGCATCAACCGCATTACTTACCAGCTCACGGATAAAAATGTCATGTTCACTGTATAAAAATTTCTTAATAATGGGGAAAATATTCTCCGTTTGTACGCGTATACTGCCTTTTTGCATGTTTTTCTAGTTTGATTGCAAGTATGCAAACATGGTACCAATTGGCAATAGCTGTCAGCATGGCATTTTTGCATGACTTCAAATAAATTTTTGAGATTTATTTTATCTAAAAAAAACAGAGCCTCCAAAAAAAGGAGGCTCTGTTCTTTAGATTTTTACTTACTCATTTACCAGATCATGAATGTTTTTTTATCTCTGAAACCAGGACTAACAATTTGCAAACTGTATCTGCCGATTGCCAAATTACCAGGTACAATAAAATTATCTTCAATAAAATCAACCTGGGTAATAATTGATCTTTGATAAACCAATTGGGTTAAGCTATTAAATATCTGAATTTCGTAGTGGCCTGGCTTAATACCCTTGTAGGTATAATGCAGGTTTCTGCCACGTTGTATCGGATTTGAGTAAATGACAAATCCCGCAGGTATGCTTGACATGGTAAATGATTTCTCTATACCATAAGCAATTCCACCGTTATTAATAGCCCATGCTTTGTAATAATATTTACCACCCTGTACCAAACCATTTACTGTAGCGGAGAAATTTGTACTACTTAAATTGGTTGAATTTACTTTAGTACCAAGACCATTTGCCAGTCCGCTGATACCACTATACTCAATACCATAAGTTAATACAGGACTACATCCAATGTTACTAACCGTAGCATCCAATGTCACTGAATTTGGATTGAGAATAGTTGCATTACCGGTAACAATTGTTGCCACAGTATTTATGCCACTGCCACCTGCCACTACATTAATGGTTATTGGTGCGCCACCTCCGCCAACAAGTATATTGCCATTATAAGATTGAACTGCAATGGGATTGAATTTTACATAAATGGTCTGTGTGTATGCCCCGGCAGCATGTACAAGGCTTAGAGAGGCCGTATAAGTACCCCCTGATGTTATAGAAAATGTATACCCATTTAAAGGACCAACATTAATATTGGCTGCGGTAACGGCATTGCTGTTTATGATAAATGAATTGGGGCCTGCTGTTGTATTGATACAGTTGGCGCCAAATGCAGTAAGCGGTGTTGCGGTTAATACAGGGGCTGTGGTTGTAAATAACCCTTGTGAACCATATGTTGTACCACCTGCATTTGTTGCATAAGCATGATAATAATAAGTTGTGCTTGGTGCTAAACCTAAAAGATCAGAGCTAAAATTAACGCCGCTTAAATTTGTTGAAGCCACTGTTGTTCCTGTGCCATTTGGAAAGCCGTTGGTTATGCTAAATTCGATGCCATATGCTGTTATTGCCGTACATCCAATAGCAGGTATTGTACCCGCAACAGTTGCCGTAGTTTGTGTAATGGCAATCGCAGCAGCACTGGTAACAGTTGGTGCTGTATTAATACCAGAGCCTGTTACAGCCATATTTGCAGTTACAGCACCACTCGCATTAACAGGAATATTACCATTATATGATTGAACCAGTGTTGGTGTAAACTTTACAAATATTTGTTGTGAAAAAGTACCACCAGGTTGAGCTAAACTTAATGTCGAGGTGTATGTTCCACCTGCTGTAATAGCAAAAGTAAAACCTGCCAAAGCACCAACAGTTACATTGGCCGTGGTAAGATTGGTTCCAGTTATTGTACATGCGTTTGGTCCCACCGTTGTATTAATACAAGTATTACCAAAGCCAGTAAGTATGGATACGTTTATTACCGGTGTAGCCGTAATAAATGATAGCTGTGTTCCATAAGCAGTACCGCCATTATTGGTGGCATAAGCATGATAGTAATAAGTGGTTGTTGGAGCAAGTCCTGTTAAATTTGAAGAAAAATTAATACCTGCAAGGTTTGTAGCAGGAACTGGCGTTCCACTTCCATTTGGAAAACCATTAGTGGTACTGAATTCAATACCATATGCCGTTATAGCAGAGCAACCAATTGCAGGAATAGTACCGGCAAGTGTTGCAGAAATTGATGTAATAGAACTGGAAGAACCGGTTGTAACCGTTGCCATAGTGTTGATACCTGCACCTGAAGCTGCCACATTAATTGCCGCTGCACCGCCGCCACTGATTGGAATATTACCATTATAAGATTGAACCAGTGTTGGTGTAAACCTAACAAAGATGTTCTGAATATAGGTACCACCCGTTTGTGTTAAACTTAACGATGCGGCATAAGTACCCCCGGCAGTTGTAGAAAATGTAAATCCAGTTAAAGGGCCAACGTTAATATTGTTAGTATTAAGTGCCGAGCCATTTATGCTGAATGAGTTAGGGCCTGCAATCGTATTGATACAAATATTACCAAAGTCGGTTAAGGCAGTAGCACTTAATGTTGGGGTCAGGGCCTGCGTTGTAAATGTTTGCTCATTACCATATCCAGTACCACCTGCATTAGTTGCATAAGCATGATAATAGTAAATGGTATTTGGTGTTAACCCGGAAATATTTGAGGAAAAACTGATACCACTCAGATTAATTGATGCAACTGGTGTTCCGCTGCCATTTGGAAACCCCGGAGTTGTACTATATTCAACCCCATAAGCGGTTACAGCAGTACAACCATTTGACGGAATTGTACCCGCTAAAGTTGCGGTTACAGTTGTTATGAGGGTTGCTGCACCTGTAGTAACAGTTGGTATTGTATTTACACCTGCCCCTGTAACTGGCGCATTTATGGTAACCGCACCACCACCACCAACTGCCACATTACCATTATAAGATTGCACAAGTGTTGGATTAAACTGCACAAAAATCTGTTGCGTGTATGCACCACCGGCTTGTGCCAGGCTTAATGAAGCCGTATAGGTACCCCCAACTGTTGTAGAATAGGTAAAGCCTGATAAAGCACCAATGGTTACATTAGCCGATGTTAGATTATTACCCGTAATGGTAAAGGTATTAGGGCCTGCAGTTGTATTGATACAAACATTACCAAAACCTGCTAAGGCAGAGACCAATAAAGTTGGTGCAGCAACTGTTACGAATGATTGCTGTGAACCATATCCTATACCACCAGCATTGGTAGCATAAGCATGGTAATAATAAGTTGTGTTTTGAACCAAGCCCGTCACATCAGATGAAAAATTTAAACCACTCAGGTTAGTTGATGCCACTGGAGTACCAGAACCATTTGGAAACCCATTGGCAGTACTGTACTCAACACCATAAGCCGTTACTGCAGTACAACCATTTGCGGGAATGCTGCCAGCTAAAGTTGCTGTTGTTGTCGTTATTAAACTGGCAGCCCCTGTTGTAACGGTTGGTAAGGTATTAACTCCTGCACCCGATGCAGCCACATTTATTGACGCTGCTCCGCCGCCACCAACTGCCATATTACCATTGTATGACTGCACGGCTGTAGGTGTAAACTGAACAAATATTTCTTGCGAGTATGCCCCACCGGTTTGTGTTAAATTTAAACTTGTTGTATACGTGCCGCCAACAGTTGTTGAATAAGTATACCCGGTTAACGCAGCAACGGTTATATTGGCTGTTGTAAGATCGGTTCCGGTTATGGTAAATGAATTTGGACCAGCCATTGTATTTAAACAAATATTGCCAAATACGGCAAGCGTGGTAGCTGTTAAAACAGGAGAAGCAAAGCTGCAAATATTAGCTGCAGTTACACTGTTTCTTGGAGCAACTGGCAATACCTCAAAATCATTGCTGTTATTATTTGAATCAGTACAGCCGGCTGTTTTTCTGAAAATAGCTTTAGTGTTATCAATGCCTGTAGGATTATAAGGAGCACTTTCAGAACAGGTTGCTGTAGTACCAAAACCTAATACATCTTGTACTGATGCCGTGTTACAGGCAGTTATACCATTTAATGCAACAGCATCATTAACCAAGGCTACTTTACCTGCAGACCCACTCATATTTATAGTAGCTACTGTTAAATCCGGCGTTGGCAAAGCCACACCAACAGCACCACCTACTGCTAACCCGATCAAATAATATTTACCAGGTGCAATAATAGTAGCCGCAGGAATAGCTGCTACCGACCAGTTACCCGGGGTTGTAGGTCCGGTGGCTGATGCATATTGTACACTCCATCCACTGATGTCAACAGGGGCTGCACTTCTGTTAAATAATTCAACAAAATCCTGGGTATAAGTAGCTGACGCATTGCCACCACCACCATACACCTGACTGATAGCCATTCCTGGAATGGGCGTAGCCAAATTTGTTATAAAAGAATCTATATTACTATATCCTGTTCCGCCAGCATTTGTAGCATATGCATGATAATAATACTTGGTAGCTACAGTAAGTCCTGTAAGATTAGATGAAAATAGACCACCGCTGAGATTGGTTGAAGCGACTGCTGTTCCAGACCCATTAGGAAAACCAAAAAGAGTACTCCACTCAATACCATAATCCGTAACAGCTGTACAACCTGTTGAAGTGATTGTACCTGCCACGGTAGCCGAAACCTGTGTTATTACTGATGCCCCACTTGATATTAATGTTGGTACAATTGTACCCGTGCCAGATGCAGCTACATTAATGGTTGTTGCCCCTCCACCACCTACAGGTATATTCCCATTATAAGACTGAACAGCAGCAGGTGTAAACTTTACAAATATTTGTTGCGAATAGGCGCCTCCAGGTTGAGTTAAACTTAAAGAAGCAGAATAAGAACCCCCAGCTGTTGTTGAATATGTATACCCTGCCAAAACCCCAACAGTTACATTTGCAGTGGTAAGTGTAGTGCCAGTTATGGTAAATGAATTAGGGCCAACAGTTGTGTTTACGCAAATATTGCCAAAAGCAGTTAGCGTGGAAGCAGATAAATTAGGAGCTGCTGCACCACACAGATTTATAGTTGACGTACTATTTCTTGGAACCGGCGCTGTAACAACATTAAAATCGAGGTTATTATTATCAGTATCTGTACAGCCCAATGTTTTTCTAACAGCACCCTGAGTGGATGTAAGGGCAACCCCATTATTAACCGAAGCACCCCCTTCTGCATTAGCCGTTGCACCCCAAGCCACCAGATCAATAATCGCTGCATTTGGCAATGAACAGGGTGCTGCAGTGGACCCACAACCTAATGCGGTTGCCTGGTTAGCCAAAGCTACTTTTCCGTTCGTTCCACTCATTGTCAGATTACCTGTTATGATATCTGGTGTTACAGGAAATGCAGCACCGGCAGTACCTGTAGGCCCACATTGTATTAATAAATATCCGCCTGCAGGAATTGAAGTTCCGGCTACAAAAGCATAAAGATTGGCAGCTGTTGACGCGAATAGACCGGTTGACGATCCATATTGGATTGAAAACCCGGTAAGAAGCTGCGGCACATTACTAATATTATGCAGTTCAACATAGTCGAATAAATAGGTTCCGGTAGAACCACCACCACCGCCATAAGCCTGGCTTATCACAATAGTGCTAGACTGAGAAAATGAATTTATTGATACCAGGATCAATAAAATTGTAATTATTTTTTTCATAAATTTATTTTTGTAACTCTTTAAATCAACAAAGAATTATACAATTTCTATAATGAGACAGTACGGCTTTTTCATGATTTTTAAATATAAAAACTACAATCCTGTTATTCTTATATCATCCACTTCCCATGCCGAAGTTTTATCACTGGCTGTTCCTGCAGGATCAGCACCTTCATATCTAAAAGCCACATAAATCGTTCCGGTATAACTGTTTAAATTGATATTGCCCGAATTGGTAAAACCAGAAGGAAAACTTGATGTGGTACTGCCGGGAGACAATGTTGCCTGGCCAGTTAAATCAGTCCATACAACACCCGCTGCCCATGGGTTTCCGATACCAGTATAGTTAGTTGATACCAGTACTTTTAATGCTGCCTGTACGGGTGTACCACCAGGCGTAGAGGTTAAAATAAATCCCTGTATTGTTTTAAAAGTTAAGGTTTTTGTTGTACCCGTAAGTGCCACACCGGGTGTAACCAACCAGGTAGTCACTGTGCTTTGGTTAGAACCAAATCCACTCATGTATGCATATTTATTATTACTGAAAATTCTTGCAGTATATAATTCGCTGGCAGCTTCTGCCGCATTTTTCCAACCTGGCAAAGCAACCGGGTTATACGGGAAGGCTGTTGTTACAGCATGGCTTTCAAAATCTTCGAATAAAAGTGTACCGGGAGGCAAAGCACAGGCATAAGGATTATAAAATTTTACATCCGCTGTATCTCTGATAATTAATTGTTTTGTATTACCAAAAACGGTATAAATGGCCAGAATACTTCCACGCCCCTGTGCAATTTTTTGTGCAGCAAAATTTGCATAAGCACTTGTACGAACAATAAGTGTTTGAGAACCGCATGAATTAATATCGCGGTTAACTGTACTTTTATAAGCAGATGTGTCGGAATACGTTCCACTCAAATCGCTAAATCTATAATCATCCAACTGTACCAGTGATCCGATATACTGATCCTGCATATTCGTTGTTGCCCCACCTAATTGTGCAGCCGTAACCAGTATAGGAACTACCGGATTATTTAAGGTTCCACCCACAATATATTTAGAGATTAAATTGGCAGGGATCCCTTCTAATGAAGGCAATCCGGCAACAGTCGCTTTTACACCTAACATCATGGTCTTGTTATAATCACTGATGGCAAGGCCGTTACATTTAATAAATAGTCTGCGTCCAACCGGATATGTGCCGTACAAACTGTTTGCATCTAACATAATTTGTAACCCGCCGGTAGCATCCTGAATAAATAATTGCTTATATAAGTTTCCGCTTTTATCATCAGCAACAACAATACCAGATATGATGATGTCTGTTGAGATTAC
>CANKNL010000151.1 GCA_947483345.1 Chitinophagaceae bacterium
AAATACAACAGGTTTATCCCCGCTATTTTCTAAATAGCCAATATAACCTGCCAGGTTGGTTTTGATGACCCAGTTATTTTTATTCCATTCAAGCCCGGTTCCAAAAAGGATGGCGTCATCCTGGTTATTTTTATCTGATTCGATCTGCCATGAATAAAAACCCAGCATACCTGTCCAAATGAAGGCAGAATGTCTGATGGGCTTTCCAAATGAAATATCAAAATAATACCCTGGCGCATCAATATCCCTGGCTGCACCAAAGCCAGAACCGGTAGGAAAACGATATCCGATCCTGGCTGCAAGACTGATCTTTTTTTTCCATTTTTTCAGAATCTGAAAATTGGTATTTAAATGTAATTCCCCTTCACCATAGGTATCATTATAAAACTGGGGAGAGATTCGCCTTTCTTCTTTCATGGCATGACTGAGTGTATACATTTCCTTGGGAACCCAAAAAATATCCATGGCAATAAAATCCTTTACCAGACAATAGTTGACATACACAGCCACATTTTGTGTATTATCGCCTTTTGAATAATGTAGATTTCCTGTGGCGCCGATAAAAAAGCTACTGTCTATCCTGCCATTACCAACCTGAGGTACCGGCAATGCATTTGGACCCTGGTAGGCAGGTTGGGTAAGTATATATCTTGACCAGTGGCTTACGCCATCCCACTGTACCAGTTGCGACCATTGAGCAAGGGTTTGGCTTTGTCCGCTTTGAGAATAATACAAAAAAAATAAAATAAGGCAAACCCGCATCATTTTAAAAAATATTTTTAACAGATAATCAAAGCCGTCTTTCAATGTAAAGAATTATTTTCTATTAACCCAGAGACAAATATATTATTTAGCCCTGATAGTTTGATGGCTTCTGTGAAGCCCACTAAAAACATTTCTATGACCGTTGAGTTGAGATACTAACAGGCATTAAAACCGAGGCGGCTGATCCACAAAAAAAGTATTTGGCTTAAAAATAAAAATTCATCCATTTTATGTATATTACAATGACTTGTAACATAAACCGGCTTTTATTTTTAACTAACCCGAAGCATTATTTGCAGCTTAAAAACATACTGTTTAAAGCTACTTAATTTTTGCCTGATCCGGCCCTTCTGAAAATGACATATCTTATTTTAAGTTATGACCAATATCATGATTTTTTTTCAAGCTGTTTCTATCTTTAGTACTGGAATTTATAAAGATTAAAATTCAATCACTTATTTTTTACTTAAAATTAAAGCACATGTATACAGAAACACAACACCGATCACTCATGGAGGAGTGCCATCAATGGCTTTCTGGACTGTCCTCTTACCGTGAAAAGATCAATCATCTTAAAACTGAATTATATTATTTTGCACCCGGGAAAAGCGAGCCGGATGTATTACTGGGCATTGAACATTTTCATAATCAGTTTCACATTCAGCTCATTAATATTCATGACCTAAAGCATGAGATCAGGTTTCATGTAAATGAGGCAGAACGGCATCCTACTTTTGGACACCGCATACCCCATCATTACATCAAGGAAAAACTGGATATGCTGTTGTCTGATCTGGACAAACTGGGAGATGCCTTTCATGCCTTTGTAAAACAATAACATTCATAAAACACCAGCCAGTCTGCCTTAGACTGGCTGGTTAGCTTTTAGAATATAACAATTATAAAATATTTTTTATGGCTATTTACGATTCTACACATGTAAAAAACATTGCCCTGCTGGGGCATGCAGGCAGTGGTAAGACCACACTTGCCGAAAGCATGCTTTTTGATGCAGGCGTCACTAAACGTCGCGGCAGTATTGCTGCAAAAAATACGGTAAGCGATTACCACGAGCTGGAAACAGAAAGACAGAGTTCGGTATTCTCTTCACTGCTGCATACCCCCTGGAAAGACTATAAGATCAACATCATTGACACACCAGGCTATGATGATTTTGCCGGCGAAGTGATCAGCGCACTTCGTGTAGCCGATACCGGTGTAATGGTACTGAATGCAGCAATGGGCGTTGAAGTTGGCACTGACATCATATGGGAATACACGGATACGTTTAAAACACCCACCATTTTTGTGGTCAATCAGTTAGATAAGGATGAAGCCGATTTTGACCGTACCCTTCAGGCTGCCAAAACCCATTTTGGAAATAATGTGGTAGCCGTACAATATCCTGTACAAACAGGCACCAGTTTCAACAGCATCATTGATGTACTGAATATGATCATGTATAAATTTGGGCCAGAAGGCGGCAAGCCTGAAAAACTACAGATCCCCGACAGTGAAAAAGAAAGAGCCGAGCAGTTACATAAAGAATTAATTGAAACCATCGCATCAAACGACGAGGGTCTGATGGAAAAATACTTTGACCAGGGCGAACTTACCGAAGACGAAATGAAAGCCGGATTACATACATCCATGATCAGGCACGATATCTTTCCCTTGTTTTGTGCATCAGCAGAAAAAAATATGGGTATCGGGCGCATCATGAGCTTTATAGATTATGTATGCCCTGCACCTACTGAAATGCCGCCACAAAAAACAACATCAGGCGGTGAATTACCCTGTGATGCTAATGGCCCGGCCTGCATCTTTATTTTTAAAACCATCATTGAACCCCATATTGGTGAACTCAGTTTATTTAAGGTATACAGTGGCAGCATCAAAACCGGTTGTGAACTGATCAATGAAAATACCGGGGTAATAGAAAAAATAAACCAGTTATTTTTACTGGAGGGGCACAACAGGGTTGCTGTTCAGGAATTGGTAGCCGGTGATATTGGTGCCACTATTAAACTGCGTTCAACACATGTTAATAATACATTGCACGAAAAGGGTAACCCCATTGAATTGTATCCCATCATCTTCCCTAAACCAAATGTAACTGTAGCCATTTCATCTTTAAATAAAGGTGATGAAGAAAAATTATCTCAAGCGCTACATACTTTACAGGAAGAAGACGCCACTGTACTTTTTGAAGTGTCGCCCGAAATAAAACAAACCTTACTTCATTGCCAGGGCGAACTGCACCTGAAAGTGTTACAGTGGAAAATTGAACATATTCATAACCTGAGTGTAAAATTTGAAAAGCCAAAAATCCCTTATCGCGAAACCATTGGGCGTATGGCTGAATCAAGCTACCGCCATAAAAAACAAAGTGGTGGTTCGGGGCAGTTTGGTGAAGTATATATGCGGATAGAACCCTGGATTGAAGGCATGCCAAATCCGGCAGGGCTCAATTTGCGCAGTAAAGAAGAGATTGATCTTGACTGGGGAGGTAAACTGGTTTTTTGTAATTGTATTGTGGGTGGTGCTATTGACACCCGTTTTCTGCCATCCATTTTAAAAGGAGTGATGGAAAAAATGCAAAATGGTCCGCTTACCGGATGTTATGTACGCGACGTGCGGGTGAGTGTGTATGATGGCAAGATGCATGATGTGGACAGCAATGATATTTCTTTTAAAATTGCCGGGTTACACGCTTTTCGTCAGGCATTTATAGAAGCCGATCCGCAATTATTGGAACCCATTTATACAGTAGAAGTATATTGTGCAGATGATGTAGTAGGTGCCGTTATGGGCGATCTGCAAACCCGCATGGGTGTTGTTGAAGGCATGGAAGCTGAGGGGCATTTTGAAAAGATAACGGCCAAAGTTCCCTTATCTCAAATGCATCAATACTCCTCTTCCCTGCGAAGTTTAACACAGGGCCGTGCCCGTTTTAATTTGTATTTCGACTCCTATGCACCCGTCTCGGCCGATGTGCAACGTAAACTTACAGAAGCATACAGCAAGCATGAAGTGATGCAGGATTAAAAACATTTATGACACCGTAAAATCTATTCCCCAAAAGGGAATAGATTTTTTTTATCGATGACTTCATTTAAAAATGATCTGTTTACTTTTGACACTTATTGGCCATTATTTTTAGTAAAACCAAAACCTAATTTTGTAATTTGCCCCATGACCAGTTTAAGAACCAACAGCAGTTATCAAAAACAGATTTATGATTTCATAAAAGATATGGTTGTGATATGCCCTTCATGCCATGCTAAAGCAATCATTAAGATCCCGGAATCAGATTCTGTTCATAAGAATGAATTTGAGGTTAAACTGATTTGTTTAACATGTGGACATAATAAACGGCTTGCCGAAAAACCCGGGCTCATTTTACATACTTCCGCAAACCAGATAATTACCGGTAAATATGTGGTCATTGGAACTGCTGTAGACCCTTATTTTCATTTGCCCCTTTGGTTAACCACCACCTGTTGTGATCATATTCTATGGGCTTATAATGACGCCCATCTCGATTTTTTAAAAACACATGTAGAAGCTAAATTAAGAGAAAGACATAACCAGAATATGAAGAACAAAAGTTTAGGCAGCCGATTACCCAAATGGATGACTTCTAAAAAAAACAGAGAAACCATTCTAAAGGCAATAACCCAACTAAAAAATAAATAATAACACTCTACCCTTTACGATAGCCCGTATCCCAAAACCTCCGCGCTTTTTTGTACTTTTGTCATCCAATAATAATCAGCAACAGTAAAAATGGAATTGACTAAAAATTTTGAGCCCAAAGCCATAGAAGACAAATGGTATAAACATTGGCTGAGCCAGCGCTATTTTAACAGTAAGCCCGATGACAGGCCCGCCTTTACTGTGGTAATACCCCCACCAAATGTAACCGGTGTATTGCATATGGGACATACATTGAATGAAACCGTGCAAGACATATTGGTACGCAAGGCCCGTATGAGTGGCTTTAATGCCTGCTGGGTGCCCGGCAGCGATCATGCTTCCATTGCAACCGAAGCCAAAGTAGTGGCCATGCTTAAAGAAAAAGGCATAGATAAAAACAGTTTAACCAGAGCCGAATTTTTAAAATATGCTTTTGAATGGAAAGATAAATACGGGGGCATCATCTATAACCAGATTGAAAGATTAGGCTGCAGCGTGGATTGGGACAGAACCACGTTCACCATGGATGACCATTATTACAAAGCGGTTATAAAAGTTTTTATCGACCTGTATAATAAAGGTCTGATTTATCGTGGAGCAAGAATGATCAATTGGGATTCGGCTGCTAAAACGGCCTTGAGCGATGAAGAAGTGGAGTACAAAGAACTAGCCGGCAAACTCTATCATCTCCGCTACAAACTAGATACAGAGAAAGAGGCCTACATCAGTATTGCCACACAACGCCCCGAAACCATTATGGGTGATACCGCCATCTGCGTAAATCCCCAAGATGACCGTTACAAACATTTACAAGGGGCTTATGCATTTGTACCATTGATCAACCGCCGCATACCTATTATTTTTGATGAGTATGTTGACCTTGAATTTGGAACCGGTGCCCTGAAAGTTACACCGGCACACGATATTAACGATTATAACCTGGGTCTCAGGCACCACCTGGAAGTTGTTGACACCATTAATGAAGATGGTACCATGAGTGCCGCCGCACAAATTTATATTGGTGAAGACCGTTTTGCAGCCCGCAAAAAGATCATTAAAGAACTTGAAGAAAAAGGGTTTTTAATAAAGGAAGAAGATTACACAACAAGGCTGGGTTACAGCCAAAGAACCGGCGTAGTTGTAGAACCCAGAATCAGTACGCAATGGTTTGTGAAAATGAAAGACCTGGCGGGGCCAGCATTGAAAGCCGTTGTTGATGGTGAAATAAAAATTCATCCCGGTGATAAATTTTTAGCCACTTATAAATATTGGTTAGAAAATGTAAAAGATTGGTGTATCAGCCGGCAACTTTGGTGGGGGCAGCAAATACCGGCATGGTATGATGCTGAGGGAAAAATGGTGGTTGCTGAAACCATAGAGGAAGCTTTTGAAAAATTTAAAAGTCAAGAGTCAAAAGTTAAAATTGAAGAGATTAAGCAAGACGCTGATGTTTTAGATACCTGGTTCTCTTCCTGGCTTTGGCCCACTCAGGTTTTTAAAGGCATTACAGAACCCGGCAATGAAGAGGTAAAATATTATTATCCCGGTTCGGTGTTGGTAACCGGCCAGGATATTATTTTCTTTTGGGTGGCCCGGATGGTGATGGCAGGCATGGCCTATGAAAAGCAGATACCGTTTAAAGATGTTTATTTCACCGGCATGGTTAGAGATAAGCTGGGACGTAAGATGAGCAAGAGCTTGGGCAACAGTCCGGATCTTTTAGAACTGATTGATAAATATGGCGCAGATGCCGTGAGGTTTGGTATCATGGTTTCTTCACCGGCAGGCAATGATTTGATGTTTGATGAAAACAGTTTGGAGCAAGGCAGAAACTTTAATAATAAAATTTGGAATGCCCTGAAGTTGGTTAAGATGTGGGAAGGCAGGCAGTTGGCAGTGGGCAGTGGGCAGTGGGCAGTGGGCAGTGGGCAGTTGGCAGTGGGCGGTTTTGCGATTGATTGGTTTGACAATCGTTTAACTAAAATAAAGGCAGAAGTGGATGACTTAATGAAGCAGTTCCGCTTGAGCGAAGCTTTAAAAACAATCTACTCATTAATATGGGATGATTTCTGCAGTTGGTATCTGGAATGGATCAAGCCTGGTTTTGAACAACCCATTGATGCAGATGTCTACAATAAAACAATCTATTACTTTGAAGCACTGATGCAGTTATTGCATCCATTTATGCCATTTGTTACCGAAGAGATCTATCATTTATTAAAAACCCAGACCGATGATCTCTGTGTTAAACAATACGGCGTGCTTAAACCGTTTGATAAAAATATACTGGCACAGGGCGAATTACTGAAACAGGTTATCACAACTATTCGTGATGGTAGAAATAAAAATCAGCTTAAACCAAAAGAGACCATTAAACTGTTTATTGAAACAGATTCAAAAGAAAGCTACAGCTCTATAGAAAACATTTTATGTAAACAGGTTAATGCAGATGAACTTTTATTTACCCGGGAAGCCATTGCCAATACCATTGTTGTGGCGGTTGAAAAAGAAAAGTTTTATATCAAAACAGATAAAGCACTGGATACGGCCACTTTAAAAGATGATTTACTGAAAGACCTGGAACATCAGAAAGGCTTTTTAATTGCAGTAGAAAAAAAATTAAACAACGAGCGCTTTGTGCAAAATGCAAAACCAGATGTGTTGGCACTTGAACAGAAAAAGAAAGCCGATGCCGAAGCCAGGATAAAGACCATCGAGGAAAGCCTGTCAACAATCAGTTAAAACTTAAACGGGAACCCATTTGTTACGTAAATTCGTTTAAAACTATAATCAGAAACTATGGTACCTGTTTTAAAATATTTTCTACCCGTTGTTTTTTCGCTCAGCGTCACAACCGGTTTGGCGCAAAAGCCAACCACCGTTAAGCCGGCAACCTTTCAAAAATTTACACCTCCTAAGTTAACCACTGTCTTAGGTATACGATCTGATTCAGCTGTTGTTTATTTAGAAGAAGCCCTGCAGTTGGTTAAATTACCATTGAAAATTACAGATGATAAAAAAAATGT
>CANKNL010000152.1 GCA_947483345.1 Chitinophagaceae bacterium
ATATAAGTTTGGGCTATTTCCATATTCACATCGGGTACCAGATTACTACCCGGATATTGTTTAAGCAAACTATTTAGAATACTGATCTTAAGATTAGAATTTTTAACCCCAGCTATCAATGCTTTTTGAAGCATGGCATAATCACTCTGTGGCATCGCATTATTGATCACCAGTTCATACATGTTATTGGCCTTTACAAAATCGGAGTTCATAAAATAACAATCGGCGCTGCGCACATAAGCATCCTGCTCCATGGCCGGCGATGTTACGGAAACAGACTTCGTGATCTGCTCAAAATAACCAAGCGCTTTAGTGTAATTTTCTTTTTGCAGCCAGCAATACCCGATATTGTAATTCGCCGTATTTTTATTAGCCTCTCCCTGTGCAGGTACATTGGTCAGCAGGTACACACTTAAGTATTTTATAGCATTGTCATATTCATTATTGCGGTAAGCTATTTCTCCTTTCCAGAAATTGGCATATGCGGTTACTGCTGAATTTGGTAAACTCAAAACCTTTGACAGTAACTCATCTGCCTTATGGATCTGCTGATCATTGATCAGTTCCACAGCACGGCCGTATAAAATACGTGGATACAGTTTTTGCATGGCTGCCGTTGGCTTTTCAAATGTTTCATATAATTGCAAGGCATCGGCAAAATTATTGGTATTGGCCATCAGGCTTACCAGGATTTCCCTTGCCTCTGCATCATCATCACTGTTCGGGTAATCATGCAGGTACTTTTTCATTTCATCCAGTGCCATATCCTGGTATCCCAACTCATACGATAACTTGGCATAATTAAAACGGGATATCTGCTGTTGAAGCTGATTTGAGTTATTAAATGCACTGTACTGAAATGCAGTACGGGCATTTGTTTTCTGGTTAGTACGCAGGTAACAGTCGCCCAACAGATACATACTATTTTGCCCCATCGAATCCTTTTCGTTACTCAGTTGTTTAAACCCTTCAATGGCCTTTTCTAATTTGCCCGCATCATAATAACAGTAACTCAACTCATACATGATTTCCTTACTGACCTTGTCACTTTCCGATACAAATGATTGCAGGAGGGGTAAAGCCTTCTGATAATTTTTCTTTTCAAAATATAACTGGCCGATCAGCAGATTCATTTCTTTTTGATAATACAATTGCCCTGCCCTGCCCAACACACTTTCGCCATAACGCAGAGCTTCATCTTTTTTACCCTGGAAATAATATATCTCGGCCATATAATAAGGCACAACACCTTTGTAAGCTTCCTGTGACTCTACCAGCTTAAAAGCCATCAAGGCCGCATTAAAATCACGGTTGTAATAACTGATAAATCCAAAATAATAATTTGCCGGAATAAAATATTTATTATCCGGCATCTGGTGTATTTCGTCAAACAAAGGTTTGGCTTCGGCAAATTGTTTAAGATTAAAATAACAGTATGCCCTTTCAAACTTCGCCTCTGCAATGTCGTCATTACCTAAATTATAGAGTCCCGCCCGCTCATAATAGTTGATGGCATTGGTAAAATCTTCTTTTATAAAATAATATTTTGCCAGATGGTAACTCAGTAATTGGCGGCGTGGTTCATTACTGATCACATTAATATAATGACGGGCTTCATCTTCTGCAATGGGTTGCTGCAGTTTTAATTTGCAAACGATGTAATAATAATTCACATCATCGGCAAGGTATGTTTGATCACTGGTTGACTGATCAGTATTCTCTACCTTTAATTCGGCAAATAACGGATAGGCCAGCGCATACTGCTCTTGTACAAAAAATTCCTTTGCCTCTTTAAATTTTTTTTCGGGATCAAGGAAAGACTGGGTTAGTTGTGCAAAAGACGAGAAGGAAATAGACGCCGCAAACAGCAGCAGGGCCATTTTTTGTTTTATCATAGTAGTTGATTCGTTCATTGTGTATAGTTTGCAAAATTACTTGATCTTTACTTTGTTACAAACATCATTCCAAATGATTGTTAATAAGTGGATAATTGTTGTAAACAAAACGATTGTAATTTTACCATGCTGTTAATAAAATGATAAATAACTTTTGATACCCGATTTTATAACAAGGTTTTAGAAATTAACAACCCCTTTTAAAAAACAAAACATGAGAAAATTATTATCTACTAAATATTCTGCCGGCGCATTTAATGCGGCCATGCTTTTATTACGCCTTACTGTTGGCGTTTTGATGATGGCACATGGGTACGACAAGCTTTTACACTTCAGTAAATACCAACATGATTTTATGAATTTTTTAGGTATGGGTAGCACCATGTCACTGGCATTGGTTGTATTTGCCGAATTCTTTTGCTCTTTGTTTTTAATATTGGGATTATTTACAAGATTATCAGCCATACCATTGATTATTGTAACCTGTGTGATTGTTTTTAAAGTAAATAACAGCCATGTTTTTGGCGATGGTGAATTAGCCACGGTATATCTGGCTTCCTACCTGGTCTTATTTTTTGTGGGCCCCGGAAGGGTTAGTGTGGATAGTTTGATAGGGAAATAATTAATTTAAAACCGCATGATGAAAAAAGCAGATGTACTTCAATTAACAATCGTGTTAATGGGCATTATTTTTGGTTTTGTAGCCGTTCAATATTTAATATCATCGCTATTTGAAATTTTTGCATGGATTTTTTCGGGTGGTTATGATAGTGCTAATTATTTAACCCCAGGCCTCAGTATTTTTGCTGTAGTAGCCTTACAGGCCATTTGCTGCTGGTTGCTGATAACAAAGTCCGGCAAATTAGCTGCCTATTTTTATCAAAAATCGGCATTAGGCAATGGCTTTAAAATTGTGACTAAACCAAATGATCTGCTACACGTGCTGCTGATTGTGATAGGCATTTATCTGTTGCTTTCTCATATCACGCCATTATTAACAAGTATTTTTGAAAGCTTTATAAAACGGATACCCCGGGGCGTACTTGGTGCCTTTGAAGATGAACGGCCGGTGCCATGGGCAAGACTTTTGTTAGACATTATACTGCCCCTCATTTTATTAATGTTTGCCAGATCAATAGCTGATTATTTTGCAAAAAATATGGGTACGGAACACAGCCATATTGAAGAGTCATTTGATGGAACTGATATGTTAGAAAATAACGACGCCTGATGTTTATTACCGAAACACAAATACGCATTCATTATGCACTTACCGATCAGATGGGTTGGGTGTATTATGGCCACTATGCACAGTTTTATGAAATTGGCCGTACAGAAGCCATTCGGCAGATCGGCTTTACCTATAAAGAAATTGAAGCGCTGGGTATTATTATGCCGGTAGTTGACATACACAGCCGGTTTTTGCGCCCTGCAAAATATGATGATTTGATTACGGTAAAAACAACTTTACAGGAAATGCCAACCCATTTCAAGATTGTTTTTCATTCAAAAATTTATAACCAGCATGATGAGTTATTGAATACCGGTGTGGTTAGTTTATTTTTTGTAGATGCAAAAACGATGAAGCGCTGTGATATGCCTGAGGAATTAAAGCATAAATTAATGGGCTATTTCTCCTGATTTAAACTGGTAAATGGTATTGGCAATACACAATACAAAACCGCATACTGTATTACTTATTGCCAATACCCTATTCATTTATACCCTGTTAAAATCGGCCTTCCAGTTCTTAACAGCCATTTTTATCTGTTTGGCACTCAGGTTTTCATCAACAGCCTGTTTTGCAAGCGCCACAAACTCGTCATCACCTGCAAAACGCAGTGCAATGATTTGTCCCATGCGCAAACGGCTGTCCAATGTTTTTCCGGTTGCAATAAAATATCTGAAATTTTCTTCGGCACGAATGGCTCTATCCTGTGCTTTTAATGCAAAAGCCCGTGCAAAGAACCAAACGATCGCTAACACAAAGCTCATCAAGCAGATCAATGATGCACTGTAAAGACCAGCCTCTGATCCTTTTTCGCACATCGAACAGGTTTCAAATAAATTAATACAACTGCCAACAATTAAAGCCAGCACTGCAGTTGATGCCACATAATGATAAAGTGGAACAAACTTGGGATGATTTTTGAAATTCTGGTCACTCATGATTTTAAGTTTTGGATGAAATTTGAAGTTACTTTAAAAAATCGAGCAGTTTCCACATTTTTTCACGAACAGCACCGGGGTTTCCATCATAATTGTTGATGATGAAGGAGAACGTATACTCAGTTCCCGATTTACCGGTCACATAACCGGTATAGCTTCTTACACCACCAATGGATCCTGATTTCATTTTAATGCCATTTTGCTCTGGCAGTGCATTGTAAAAAGACGAATACCAGTTTTGCTGTTTAGCATATTGCATAACGGTTACCAGCGCATGGGTAGTTACCCGGTTTGCAGGAGATAATCCGCTGCCGTCAATGATATGCAATGCCGATTTTTCAATCCCCTTTTTGCTCCAGAAATTTTTTATGATGTGTATACCGGAATCTGTAGAACCAAAACCTGTTTTTTCGTACGCGATGGTTTTTATAATGGCTTCGCCATACAGGTTTATACTTTTTTGAAGAAACCAGTAATTAATGCTGTCGAGTGGCGGAGAAAAATGTGTCATCAATGTTTTAGCGGCTACAGGTAATTTTTCTTTGTTTAAAAAATACAATACACTTGTTTTTGATTTGCCTGTTAATATGATATCATTATTTCGAAAATATTTTTCAATTTCAGCGGCCAGAGAAATTGATGCATTAGGCATTGATCCCGAAACGATAAATGTTTTATTACCTGCCGGTACTGTACCTCTTACATAACCAATCAGGCCATCTTCCGGCAAATAAATAATTGAATTGTCTCCGCTTCCGGCTTTACCAGTTTTTAATTCATTGACCATTACGGAAACCTGTAACTCAGGATCAGTCGCTATTATATCCACTGAATCTCCAGCATTTTTTCCGGGTTTTAAAATCAGGTCGTATTGATTTTCATGCCAGTTTAACCCCCTGGCACCTGCACCATAATAATTACCAATATCTTCCCAAGTCCAGCCACCCGGTGTAGCCCCGGTTTCCCATTTACTTTCGTCCATGATCAAATCACCAGTAATCGTTTTTACATTTTTCTGTTTAAGTGCCGCTAATAGTTTTTGCTGAACAGTATCCATTTTAGTAGCCTCCCATCTCCAACTACCCAAAGTAGGATCCCCTGAAGCGATTACAAAAAAATGGCCATTCAATGTATTGCTTTCTAAGGCTCCGCTATAACCAAATTCAGTTTTATAACGGTAATCTTTCCCCAACATTTCAAATGCACTTACACTTGTAACCACTTTCAAACAACTGGCAGGCGCCAATCCAACCTGTGCGTTTTTATCAAATACAACATTACCTGTTTTACTGTCAACCACATACAGGCTTATTGTTGCATGTTTGAATTGCGAATCGGATTCAAAAGCTTTGAATGCATTGTCCAAAACACTTTCCATTTGTTGGCCAAAAGAAATAGTACTTACCAATAAACTGATAAACAAATAAACTGTTTTCATACCTTAACTTATCTTGCACTAAAATTAATCTTTTTAAACTGATACATGACACAGGCTTCCATTATTACCATTGGCGACGAACTTTTGATAGGACAGGTTATTGATACCAACAGTGCCTGGATGGCGCAGCAACTGAACAAAGCAGGCATAAGGGTTGTACGCCGTGTGGCCGTAGCTGATGTATGGGATGAAATATGGAGCGCACTGGATGAAGAACAGAAACAGGCTGATATTATTTTAATAACCGGTGGCCTGGGCCCAACTGCCGACGATATTACCAAACCTTTATTGTGCCGTTATTTTGGCGGTCATATGGTTATACATGAAGAGGCCAAACAAAATGTACTTAATATTTTTAACCGATTAAAACGCCCCATGATTGAGCGTAATTTAAAACAGGCCGAAGTACCCGATAACTGCACGGTTCTCTTAAATAAAAGAGGCACAGCACCGGGCATGTTATTTAATAAAGACGGAAAAGTATTTGTAAGCTTACCAGGTGTACCCCATGAAATGATGGGGTTGATGGAAGACGATGTGATCCCTGCATTGCTGATACAATTTCAATTTCCAAGCATTATTCATAAAACATTATTAACTGCCGGCGTAGGTGAAAGTTTTTTAGCCGAACTCATCATCGATTTTGAAACCGCCTTACCGGCACATATCAAATTGGCCTATCTCCCCAATTATGGTATGGTACGCCTGCGTTTGTCAGCTACCGGATTTAATAAACCCGCTGTTGAAAATGAGATCGAACAACTTTTTGAAGACTTACAATTACTGGTAAAAGATTACCTGGTAACCAATACAGATGAGCCCATGCAAAATGTGGTTGGTAAATTATTATCGGCCAAAGAAAAAACCATGTGTACAGCTGAAAGTTGTACCGGTGGTTATATTGCTCACCTGCTTACAAGTATACCGGGAGCTTCAAAATTTTATGATGGCAGCATTGTGAGTTATTCATACCAGGCCAAAGAAGATCTTTTACAGGTTGATAAAACCTTACTGGAATTGAAAGGTGCTGTGAGTGAAGAGATTGTTATACAAATGGCAAAAGGTGCTTTGCAAAATATAAAATCTGATTTTGTTATTGCCGTTTCAGGTATCATGGGCCCCGATGGAGGCTTGCCTGATAAACCTGTTGGTACAGTTTGGATTGCAGTTGGCAATAAAGAAGATATACTGACTCAAAAATTATCCTTCAGATTCAACAGGCAACGGAATATTGAGTTAACCGCTACCAATGCACTGAATTTACTGCGTAAATTCATACTCACCGGCGCTTAGTGATATGGCCATTAAAAAAGCCCTGTTATTAACTGTAAAAGCATTATTTGTAGCCTTACGACTATTTAAAACGGAAATAATTACCTTTGAGTGCGATTGCAAACAAATTTCAAATTAGTATATGAGTTTAGTCGATTTAGTAATGCCGAAACTGGGCGAAAGTATTATGGAAGCCACCATTTTAAAATGGCATAAAAAAACGGGCGATACGATTAAGCAAGATGAAACGGTGCTTGATATTGCCACCGATAAAGTGGATAGTGAGGTACCCTCAACAGCCGAAGGTGTAATTGAAGAGATTTTATACAATGAAAATGATGTTGTACCCATCGGAACGGTCATCGCTAAAATAAGAGTGGGTGCCAATGCGGCTGTTTCAAATAATCAACCGGCACCGGCACCTAAGCAACCAGAATATGAAGATGCAAAAATAGTTGAAGAAATTCCTTTTCAACCTTCAAGCAGTTCACAGGCCGCAGTTAGCGGTTCACAAACCGCCGGGAATAAAATAAGATTCTATTCCCCGCTTGTACTAAACATTGCCCAGCAGGAAGGCATTAGTATGGCCGATCTGGAGAATATACCCGGCACCGGACAGGATGGAAGAGTAAGTAAGAAAGATATTTTAGCTTATGTAGCCAATAAA
>CANKNL010000153.1 GCA_947483345.1 Chitinophagaceae bacterium
GCTACACTCACATCGGGTGTTGCCAGTTTTTCGCCATAACGCTGACTGCGGTGCAGCCAGGCAATAGGCGTTTTATCGCCCTGCGCTTCAATCAAATCAATGGCATATCTTGATATCGGGTGAAAAGGATCGTCATTTATTTCACTGCCTGCAATAATGGGTATGTACTCATCCAGCAGATCGGTCATCTGTCTGGCCATACGTGTTTTTGCCTGTCCGCGTAAACCCAAAAACAAAATATTATGTTGAGATAACAATGCTCTTTCGGTATCCGGTATCACCGAATCTTCATAACCTAATATACCGGGAAAAGGATTTTCTTTTGCCTGGATCTTTTTGATGAGGTTTTCACGGATCTCCTGCTTGATGCTTTTGGACATATAGCCGCTGTTTTTTAATTCGCCAAGTGTTGTATTTTTTTTCATAACCGGTAAGTTAGTAAGTTGTTTTAGTTTTTTAAGTGTTTGTTTTTTATTGCCGGGAAGGCGGGAAGACGTTTTGCAGTTATTCAACACAGTATCTTCTGATGCCATTTTTCATTATGGCTACATTGAAATTTATAATAAAACCAACATGAAGTTTTGTTAGAGTTAAATGACTGATAATTTGTGCCTGCCATATTGGGTTTACAATTTCAACTGCTTTGAATTCGCAAACGATTTTATCATCCACCAATACATCCAATCTCAAACCTTCATCAAATTCCAGTCCGTCATAAAATACCGGCAATTTTACCTGTCGTTTAAAAGGGATTTCTTTTTTATTTAATTCATGACAAAAACAAGCTTCATAAATTTTTTCCAGCAAGCCAGGACCTAACTTACTATGCACTTTATAAGCACAATCAACTATTTCTTTGGAAAGAAATTCTTCAACTTCCGTTAAAATATACATGCTTCAATTTATTTAATACGCCTTACCGTCTTCCCGGCAAAACATCAATATACCGTCTTCCGCTTACCACTTTCAAAATCCTTAAATATAAAACTCCCCAGTTTATCCAATCCCGCAAAGAAAGCCTTACCATTATTGGTTTCAGTGAATTCCTGTACAAATCTTTGCAGGTAAGGATCACTGGCGATCATAAATGTGGTGATGGGGATTTTTAATTTCTTGCACTGAGTGGCCAGACTCATACAGCGGTTCAATATCTTCCTGTCTACACCCCAGCTGTTTTTATAATACCGTTTGCCAATTTTTAAACAGGTTGGTTTACCATCGGTGATCATGAAAATCTGTTTATTGGGATTGCGGCGTTTTCTTAAAATATCCATGGCCAGCTCCAGTCCTGCAACGGTATTGGTATGATAAGGGCCAACCTGTAAATAGGGCAGGTCCTTGATTTCAATTGTCCAGGCATCATTTCCAAACACAACAACGTCCAATGTATCTTTTGGATATTTGGTTTTAATTAATTCACTTAAAGCCATAGCTACTTTTTTGGCAGGTGTAATTCTATCCTCGCCATACAATATCATGGAGTGAGAGATGTCGATCATCAATACTGTTGACGTTTGTGATTTAAAATCAGTCTCTCTGATCTCAAGATCATCTTCCTGCATTTTAAAACTGTCAATGCCATGATTGATCTGTGCATTGCGTATGGAATTGGTAAAATCAATCTGCTCCATGGTATCCCCAAACTGAAAGGGCCTGGTCTCGGGATTTATTTCATCGCCACCACCGGGTTTAAAAGTTTGATGATTGCCTGATTTGGTTTTCTTCAGCTTGCCAAAAATTTCTTCCAGGCTTTTTTTACGGATGCCCTGCTCGGTTTTGGGCGTAATTTTTATTTCGCCTTTTTCATGCTTATCATCAATGTAGCCTTTTGCTTTCAGGTCATCAATAAAATCACCCATGCCATATTCATTGTTGGTGAGTTTATATTCTTTATCCAGTTCATTCATCCATTGCATGGCTTCATTAAAATCGCCATTGGTATAGGTTAGCAGCTGCAAAAAGAGATCCAGTAAAGCCTCAAAAGGAGACTTATCCTGTTCATTTGGATCATATTTTGAAAAGAGGAAAGAATGCATGGCGTTTGTTTAGCTGTTAATCGGGGTTATTACCCTTAGCCTTCAACTAAAATACAAAACATTTTTGTTTACTGTTTTGTTCACGTGTTAAATAATATTGAAGTCATTTTTCGATCATCTCCGTTGGCCATTTCTACCTCAGATAAAATAAGGCTTAATTGAAATGTATACCTGAAAAAATAGTGCAGGGAATGGCCTGTTCAGCAATGAGTTGTTGGTATGCTTGAAAAATCCCCTGATTTTTCAGGGGATTTTTAATTTTATTTTTAATAACGATTTTATTTTTTAGGTGTATCGCTTTGTTTTGGCATTGGGGGTTGATTATTTATTTGCCCCTGAATTTCCTGTGGTAAACCTGATGGTAATTTATACTGTTGCTCCAGCTGTTGAATTCTGGCCAGAAATTGGTCTGCCGCATTTTTATCGCCACCTCTTCTGCCGGATTGATCGGATATGTAATCAAAACTACCTAACCTATTATCATCAAGTGTGGCATAATAGCGCAGTTGCTGTTCAAGGTCTTTCTTCAGGCTTTTGGTTATTTTACCAGCCAATAGGGTATCTCCCGCCGCATAGCTTGCCTGAAGCATCAATAACGAAATATAATTTTGTTGTTGATTTCGGCTTACCATACCATAAGCAAAGTTTTCTTCCAGCATCATGTTATCAACTTTGTTCAGCATTTTCTTGGCTTCCTCTTTTTTGTTTTTCTGAGCCAAATCCATAGCTGCAATGGCATACGCCATGCGTATGCTGTTTAAATGACGTCGATTTTCTTCATCAAAATATACGCCTGCTTTATCGGCATTGCCTGATGCGAATTTGCTCATCATTTTATCATAAACCCATCCATCATTTACTTCACTGTTAAAAACAGGGACAAACCGATAGGTCATTCCATCCTGGCGGATATAATTTTGAAGTCCCAGGCCTGCTGCATCCTGCGATGTAAAGTAAATGGGGCGTTTCCATTTATTGGCTGCTATAATATTTAAAATAGCGGCATCATTTTTATAGATGGCTGTTTTATTGATTTCAAAAATAACTTCCGAAACCACACTATCGCTTGCATTTACCGTTCCGTTTTTACGAACAAGATTTAAATCAACCGGAATGGATACTCTTTTTGAAGGAAAGATATTGATCACACCACCATCTCTTCCCTGTTCCACTTTATTGGGATCATCACTGCCTGCAAAATCTTTCATCATCGTATATAAATCCATCGGTTGTGCCGGATCTGTTGTTATCCCTGCCCTGGTCCGGTATTTATTAAGGAGTGCAGCATTATTGCCATACAGGCCTTCGAGTGAGTATACAATATCTCTGGTAGCACCTTCAATTTGTGCGGCCGACCAAATGGGATCAATGGGGTCGCTATCGTTTACTTTATAACGCAGTTGATTAATATACCAATCGGTACCCAGTAAACTTGAGTTGATAACGCGGATGTCTTTTCTAATGCCCTGCACTTCCTGAGCATACCAAAGCGGATAAGTATCATTGTCGCCAAAGGTTATTAATATGGCATTAGGGGCACAACTTTCTAAATAATCAATGGCCAAATCTCTGGCTAATGTTTTATTGCTGCGGTCGTGATCGTTCCATTCCTGACTTGCCATTAAAACAGGTACTGCAAGTAAACACAGTGCACCTGCAGCAAAATTAGCCGTCATCCGGTTTTTAATAAGCCCGGCTATTAATTCTTTAACATACAATACCCCAAGGCCAATCCATATGGCAAAGGCATAAAAAGAACCAACAAAAGCATAATCACGTTCACGTGGCTGATTGCCTGCCTGGTTTAAATAAAATACAATGGCCAGGCCGGTAAAGAAGAATAGTAAGCTTACAATTAATGAATCCCTTTTGTCTCTCATTACCTGAAATACCAAACCGAGTAAGCCTAATATCAGAGGAAGCGCAAACAACTTATTATTGGCTTTATTATTTTTTAAACTATCGGGTAATGCATCTTGATTACCCAGCCGTGCATTATCCCATATACCAATGCCTGTTTTCCAGTTGCCATCTCTTACATTACCCATACCCACACCTTGTATATCATTTTGCTTGCCTGCAAAATTCCACATGAAATAACGCATATACATCCAACCAACCTGGTAGGCCATGGCAAATTTTATATTTTCGCCCATGGTAGGAGGCCTTTCCCAATTACCCTGCTGGTCTTTTCCAATTTGCATCCAGCTGGCATAGTAATCGGCATGTCCCTGGTCATTACTTTGATCCCACATGCGAGGGAACAAATGCATATCGGCCGGAGCATAGATATATTCTACTTTTCTGCCGTTCTTTTCATATTTGCCATTACTCTTTACATAAGTTTCTGTTATTTTAGTGTCTTCGGGTTGAGCAGTAAAATCCTGCCCGTATAAAATTGGCCAGTCGCCATATTGCTCACGACTTAAATAACCAGCCAGGTTTACCGGATTATCAACATTAAACATATCAACAGACGGATTGGCGCTTGAGCGGATTAATGTGGTGAAATAGGTTGAATAGCCCAATAACATAAAAACAAAACTCCAAAGGCCGAGTTTAAGAAAATTCCAGTTTTTTCTGGATGCAATTTTTAAACCTAAAAAAACAATGGCGCCAATAAAAATAAAGAAAAATACAAAGCCGGAATAAAACGGCAGGTTGAAACTGTTCACAAAGAAAATATCGAAATTACCGGCACCTTTTATGGTCCACACAACAACTGCTTTTTGTACCAGACCGGTAATGCCACAACCAATAATAAAAGCCCAAAAAGTTCCCCATTTGGTTATTTTTTCATAGCGTTTGTAATAATAGATCATCACAATAGCCGGGATGGTTAATAGGTTCAATAAGTGAACACCAATGGATAATCCCATCAGATAAAAAATCAAAATTATCCAGCGGTCGGCTTTTGTAAAATGGCCTTTTATACCTTCTTTTTGTTCAGCATCTACATTCTGTTCCCATTTTAATATAGCCCAGAAAACGATTGCAGTAAAGAAAGATGACAGGGCATAAACTTCGCCCTCAACGGCACTGTACCAAAATGAATCGGAAAAAGTATAGGCTAAAGCACCAACAATACCTGCGGCCATGATGCCATAAATTTTTTCGTTGGTTAGTTCAGTAGCGTCTTTCATAACCAGTTTACGGGCAAAATGCGTGATACTCCAAAATAAAAACAATATGGTAAACCCACTTGCCAAAGCACTCATCAGGTTAATGCCGGTGGCAGCATGTGCGGCATCAAATGGCACCATAAATAAGCGACCCAGCAATACAAATAATGGGGCTCCCGGCGGGTGCGGAATTTGTAGTTTAAAAGCACTGGAAGCAAATTCGCCACAATCCCATAAACTGCCTGTGGCTTCCATGGTCATAATGTAAACGGCGCATGCAATAATGCAAATGGCCCATCCGGTAATGTTGTTAATGCGTTTAAAGCTCATAATTATAAATTGGTTATAGGTTGGCAAATATAAATTAGTTTATGGTTTATAGTGGGATGATCCGGTATTTTTTCAAGTAAAATTAATTTTAGCTTCATTATTATGGTTTTTCAGCTTAGAAAGGGCGGGCTGGTATAACCTGGTTAAGCGGTTGGTGAGCAGAGGCTTCCTGAGCCTTATCTTTACCAAATGAAAAAAGCCCTGATACAACTTCATATTGCTGTTTTTTTGGCGGGCTTTACTGCGATCATTGGTAAATTAATTACCCTTAATGAAGGCTTGTTGGTTTGGTACAGGTTGTTAATTACCGTACTCACTTTAGGGGTACTGTTGTTTTATAAAAAGCAACTGATAAGCATTCCTATAAAAGAGGTACTCAAAATTTTTGGGGTAGGTACCATTGTGGCCATTCACTGGGTTACTTTTTATGGTAGCGTTAAATATGCCAATGTTTCTGTTGCCCTGGTCTGTTTTAGTGCTACGGGCTTCTTTACGGCTTTTTTTGAACCGCTGATTTTAAAAAGAAAAATTTCCTTAATTGAAATAGGCCTGGGCCTGATTGCCATCTCAGGCATTTATATCATTTTCGATTTTCATCCTCAGTACAAATTGGGGGTTATTTTTGGTATTATTTCTGCATTTGGCAGTTCCTTGTTTCCTATTTTCAATAAAAAATTATTAATCACCTATACGCCTAAAATTCTTACACTATATGAGTTGGGGGGTGGTTTATTGGCCTTAACGGTTTTAGTTCCGTTTTATTTAATGCAATTTCCGGCTACCTATTATTTGCCAAATACAACTGATTGGTTGTGGTTGTTGGTATTGGCCTGGTTATGTACCGTATTGAGTTTTGATTTGCAACTGAATGCATTAAAAAAATTATCAGCGTTTACAGCCAATCTCACTTATAATCTTGAACCGGTTTATGGTATTATCCTGGCTTTTTTATTTTTTAGGGAAAATGAAAACCTGCAGCGTGAATTTTATATCGGCGTTTTATTGATTTTGCTGGCAGTAGCCCTGCAGATGTTGAGGATTGCCCGGCAGCAACAAAAACTAAAACTGGAAAGTACAGGTATATTAAATTAATCCAAAAAATCGATAGCTATTTCCACGGCAGCAAATGCTTTAAACATGGCACTAACGCCACAATATTTATCCAGCGATAAGGATACTGCTTTTTCTACTTTGTTTTGATCTCCGGGTTCAACTTTTATTTTGTATGTGAGTTTTATACGGTTATAAATCTTTGGATGTTCATCCGTCAGGTTCGCCTCTATATCCATACTGAAATGGCTGAAAACGACTTTCATTTTATTTAAAATAGATACGATGTCAATACCGGTGCATCCGGCAAAAGAAGCCAGCATCAAGCGTTTAGGACTAGGGCCGCTGTCAGCGCCACCATCATCTGCTGTAGTATCCATCCTTAAGCTGTGTCCATTAATATTTGCCGTAAAGGCCATGTTTTCGTTGAATACTGTTGAAACTGAATGTGTCGTCATCATTTATTGTTTAGTGGAATTAATTTAAAAATCAGGGTAGCATAACCGGTGTTTTCTACCTGTTCAACTCTGATGGTATGTTTTCCGTTTAATGAAACAGTGGCCTGGTGATGGGTATCTTCATCATATTTATATTTGGATACATCCCAAAAGTCGATTATCAACCTGTCATCAACAAATATTTTTACCAGGTCATCAGCGGTTACGCTTAATTGATAAAAACCTTTTTCAACTTCTACTGTTCCGGTTGCCACAAGGGCAAAAGAATCTGCCGGTAAATTTTTACCAATGGCTCCCCACCAGGTATAATCCAGTTTTTTTGTTTGCTCAAATTTTACAGGGCTGTTGTTATAAACAGATTTAAACTGCTCATAATTTTTATTGGGGTCATGTGCAGCATCCCAGTTGTACCAGTTTACGTTCCAGTTAA
>CANKNL010000154.1 GCA_947483345.1 Chitinophagaceae bacterium
AAGAAGGTTTAACAACTTGACCAGAAAGTTTGATGAGGTCTCCATTGTTATTTCTTTCGAAAGGCCCGTCAAAACTTTCCATGATACGGTCAAATTGAACGCCCATTTGAAATGCCAGGGTCCATCCTGCAGCATCATAGGGCGACACTGGCGGGCCTCCGGGATATTGAAAATCATTGGGATGATCCTGTGGTTCAAACATATCCAGTACATGTGGCCTGAATGCCTGATTTGTTTTTACAATATATGAATTGGCTGGATATTGTTTCCCCGCAACAGAAAAATCTGAAGTTGCCTTATAAACCACTACGCCGGTTCTGATCAAGGCATTTAAAAATTCAATGGCGGTTGCAAAGTCTGGCTGATCTGCCATAATGATATAACCGCGGGGATCTTTAAAAGCAGGATTATGCATCACACTATCATAAAATTTTAAAGGGATATTAGTTACGAGATTTCTGTTAGTTTCTATACTTGTTTTAATTCTTTTTACCGAATCCTGGTAAAGCCTGTTTATTTCTTCAATCTTAGAGGGTGAAATGGACCAGTTGTCTGTATTGCCTTTGTCTATTGAATGTCTTCCCATCTGATAAATAGTCATCAATAATTCATCTTTGTTGCGGGATGCATAATTTAGAACAGCATAGTTTAAAGAAACAGAATAATCAATAGATTGCCTGAACAGCCATTTTTGAGGCTTAACTGGATTTGGTGTAGCGGCATTGGGAATTAATCTTGCAGTATTTAATGGAATGGTTGATGGAGTTGGGCTACCGATGATTTCTGTTAATAACCCGATCATGTTATGAAAATAGGTTGTGGTACGCAAGCCTCCATTATACCAGGTAGAATACACAGAACCCGATTTACTGGTGTAGCCAGGTTTATCTTCGGTATTCAACCTGTTTTGCATAGCTGCTCCCAGCGCATCAAGTCCGGTTATAATGAGTGGATCAAAAACATAATTAAACGGATCACGGTAAGGAGCACCTGCAACTACGGAGCCCGCTGGCCCAGACTGGTGGTGGTTGTACATGATCTGAGGTATCCATTCAATAAATAATTGCCGGCCTATATTCTGCGATTCTTTTAGATTAAACATAAAGAAATCCCGGTTATTGTCATGCCCTGCATACTTTTCATACAGACTGGGCAGGTTAGACAAACTTCTTTTTTGTGGAACCGTATCACGCATATACCAATGGCTAACCAGTTCCTGTCCATCGGGATTGGCATGGGTCAACAAAATGATGACATCATTTAAAATGCGTTTTGTTTCATCATCATTACGGCTCAGTAACTGGTAAGCTGTTTCTATTAACTGATGAATGCCTACCGTTTCTGTTGCATGTAATCCGCCATCAATCCAAACTACCGCCTTTCCTTCTTTGGCTAATTGTTTGGCCTCATCAAGGGGTATTTCTGCATTGCCCATTTTTTGTGAGATCTTTTTATATTGGTCCAGTTTATGTTGGTTTTCAGCTGAGGTTACAATGAGCATAAACTGGTCCTTTCCCTCCTCTGTTTTGCCAATGACCATTAATTTTGCACGGTCTGATGCGGCTGCCAGTTTTTTAAAATAAGCTTCGGTTTGGCTAAAAGTGGCGAGTTGGTAATTATCGCCGATATTAAATCCGAAATGCGATTTGGGATCCGGTATTGTTTGTGCTTTAACCTGTTGTTGGCTAATGCAAACAATACTCAATATAAACAGTATCTTTTTAATGTGCATGGTTTTGGTTTGTAACCTCTAAAATAATCAATTATAGTATTGGTCTATACTTTAAATAGTTGTTTTATACAAACCCGAAAAAGGCTGACCGAAAAAATGAATTTTATTAATTGTAAATTTGTTTTTATACACTTTAAAATGTTTTTATAATGAGTAAACAGGCGATTCTGCAATTGGTGATTTATTTAGTTTCAGGGTTTATAATTGGTCTTTTTCTGCATAAGATAATTATGCCCTTACTCGCCAGACTGGCGGCTAAAACGTCTTTAAAGTCTGATGATCTGTTTGTTAAAACAATACGTAAATGGGTCATTCCCTGGTTTTTGGCTTTGGGATTATTTTTAGGATTGAAACAACTGGATATGGAAAGTCGCTTCTATTTCTGGATAGAAAATGGCTTGATGATTTTTTATATTTTGTCAGGCACATTGATCATTGCCAATATTGTTTCGGGAATGATTAAAATTAAAGCGACCGGTTCGGATACGATTATTCCGTCTTCTTCCATTATCAGTAATATTGTAATTGTCCTTATATATTGTATTGGCTTATTGATCATTCTGCAATCGCTGGGGGTTTCCATAACGCCTGTACTGACTGCATTGGGGGTTGGTGGATTGGCTGTGGCATTGGCTTTACAGAATACATTATCTAATTTATTTGCCGGATTGCAGATTATTTCATCGGGCAATTTTAACAAGGGTAATTTTGTTAAACTGGCTTCAGGCGAAGAAGGTTTTATTGAAGATATTACCTGGCGAAGTACCTCTATCAAGTCCATGTCGGATCATATCATAATTGTACCCAACGCCAAACTGGCCGATATGATCGTTAGCAATTATCATTTGCCTCAAACGCAATTAAACTTTGTAGTAGAAATTGGGGTTAGCTACGACAGTGATTTAGATCATGTTGAAACGGTTACCAAAGAGGTGATTCTGCAAACCTTACAGGATAATGAAGCCGGGGTTAAAGATTTTGAACCGGTTGTCCGTTTTTTTGCTTTTGGAGAAAGCAGCATTAAAATGAAAGCGATCTTAGGGGTGCAGGATTATTCGGCACAGTTTGCCATAAAAAGTGCGTTTATTAAAAAACTGTTGGTTAGATTTAATAAAGAAGGCATAATTATTCCCTTCCCTACCCGTACAGTTTTACAAAAAACAGAGGAGTAATTCAGATTTAGTGAGAGCCAATACCTTTTATAATTTTCCGGCCTCTTTTTTTTCTTCGGGAAGCAATTTGATATAGGTGATTTTAAACTTTTTCTTTAACCATCCGCCCTGTACTTCGGCTTTACGTATCGTATTGCACATACCATCTGCTGCATGGGCATCCCCAAAATTATCAATAGTGGCACCAACGGTATAATACGCTTTGCCATCAATGCGTATGGCCATATCGCAGGTGTTGCCTGGTAAGCCTAATTGGCACTTACCACAGGACACTTCAACAAGTTGAATGGCTTTTGTGGCATCTGGTAAAGTTTTTTGACCAATAGCAATTACGGTAAATAAAAAACAACAGATAAAACTTACGACTGATTTCATATATTAAAAAATTTAGGGTAAACCTAAGCATTAAAGACGAAAAAAAGTTGATTTGCCGGTCTTTTTTTAACAGTATTTATTCCCAAACTCCAATCAATTCAGGTTCCCTATCTGTAATGAGTTAAATGTACAAGTATGATTCGATTATTTATTTATTGTTATTATTATCGCCTGCAATTTCTTTTGCCCAGGACTGGAAAATATTTAACGACTCATCCATATTATTTTCTGCCAAATATCCTGCAGACTGGGTTAATAAAGTAAAGACTGATAAAAGGTTTTTTAAAGGACCATTTTGCTTTAACAGCTCAACAGATTATAGAAACAATAAAATTTAAGCCCTAAACCAACCGGCTGAAAGTTATACGGCTGTACAGTTATCTCTTAACATTTTCATATAAATAATGCCTTTTTCCCGGGCAAATTTTACATTTCGTTCAGGAATACTTTCGGGGTCATTGTAGTTTTTTAAAGCCTTGTCAATACTGGATTCCCTAAGCAAATGCAGCATTGGGTAAAGTGATCTGTTGGTATAATTTGCGGCATCATTTTCTGTTGAATCGGCAAACCTGTATTGGGGATGAAAGCTGGCCACCTGATAAATACCATCGTAACCTTTTTGGGTTAATAAATTTTCTGCTACAGTTACCAGATCAAGGTAATCATCAAATTGTGCGACAGCATTGGGGAAGATCAGAAAACTGGTTTCAATGGTATGGTCATCATCAAGCCTATTAAGTTCTCCTAAAAAAGATTCCAGGCAAACCAGTTTTTCGGTTCCTGTTTCAACTACATAGAAAACCGCCTGTTGCTTAATGACCTGTGCAGCAAAAGGACAAAAATTACATCCTATCACCACGTCATGTATCCATTTTTTGGTATTGGCAATCACCTGGCCGGATGCGGTCATGTTACATCGTTTAATTGTAAAGCCTAAAGCTAACGGTATTTAACTGATCAGAAGCTGATAATAAAAAACTACCGGATGCCCATCGCTTTACATTTCATTAACAAACATTTTATTTTGTTAACAGTCCATAGCATTGTATTTGTATAAGCTTATATAACTAAATATAAAACTCATGAAAAAGGTAAAATTTACACTCCTATTGGTTTTAACAGTTATCAGCTTTGTTCCTGTTACTGAAACTAAGGCACAATCTGTTTCAATCAGTTTTTCCACTTTTCAGCAACAGCTGAGTCCCTATGGCAAATGGATGCATAATCCAAGATTTGGAGAGGTATGGATATACAATGATGCAGGCTTTAAGCCCTATTATTCCAATGGTCATTGGGAATATACCAATTATGGCTGGTCCTGGGAATCAGATTATGATTGGGGATGGGCACCATTTCATTATGGTCGTTGGGAATATGATCCTTATTATGGCTGGATGTGGATACCTGGATATGAGTGGGCATCGGCCTGGGTTAGCTGGAGCAGTTATGAGGATTATTATGGCTGGGCACCACTTGGGTATGGCATCAACATAAATGTGTCCTTTGGCGCTATTCCTTTTAATAACTGGAATTTTATACCACGCCGTAATATTTGTGATCGTAATCTAAACCGTTATTATATTTCTAACCAAAGAAATGACCGATTCCGACATGCTGTGATTATTAATAATTACTATAACGGAAACGGTGATATTGGCAACTATGTAAGAGGTCCGGAAAGAAGAGAAGTTGAACGCTATACAAATAGCCGTATACAGGAAAGGCGTATAGACTATAATGACAGAAACAGAAACCGTAATGATAATAGAAATAATAATGATTATGGCAGAATAAGTAGAAGGAATAATGTTGACGAAAATCGAAATGATAATAACGCCCGTACACCAGATAACCGTCGCAGAAGAGAAATCAATTCAGATAATAATTCAACCTCGCCGGGTTACGAAAATGGGAGGCCTCAAAGAGAAGTGAATTCTTCGCCGCAGATAAATAGAAATAATAACCCTGTCAGCAGACAGGATGAAAACAGGAATGACAGAAAAAATGAACAACAAAAAAGACCGGAACGGCAACAACAAAATCAACCAGTAATGGAACAAAGGCAAATTCAACGCCGGGTTGAAAGTGATAATGGCAGAAATAGACAGCAGGGCGATAATAATCAGCGACGTAATTCAAATACTGGTTTTAAAAAAGATACTAATTAAAATGCTCAACATATCTGTTTAAAACAGATTATTAACAACGCCGGCAGTTTGTAATGACCAATTGCCGGCGTTTTATGATATGTAAAAATCAAAAATTGTGGTCAGCCATTAATTGTTTTTCTTTGCACAGTATATGGCAATATATTTCACTTCACTTAATTCGGGCAGCAATGGTAATTGTTATTACGTTGGTACTAAAACAGATGCGGTATTAATAGATGCCGGCCTATCCTGCCGTGAAACCGAAAAGCGGATGAATAAGCTTGGTTTGAACATGACAACAGTTAAAGCGCTGTTTATTTCACATGAACATGGTGACCATATTAAAGGTGTAACTACACTGGCTAATAAATACAACCTGCCAGTGTATATAACTGATAAAACAGCAAAAAACGGCCCCCGGTTAATCAGTCATCTTTCTAAATCATTTTGTGCCGATCAACCTGTACATATTGGAGATTTAGCAGTAACAGCGTTTTCAAAAAATCATGATGCCGCGGATCCCCATAGCTTTATTATTAGTTACAGAGATTTAACGTTAGGCGTTTTTACTGATATTGGCTCTATATGCGAAACCGTTATTCGTTATTTTAAGCAATGCCAGGCCGTTTTTTTAGAAGCTAATTATGATGATGACATGCTTACAAACGGTAAATATCCCATGCATTTAAAAAGCCGGATACGTGGTGGATGGGGACATTTATCAAATAAAGAAGCACTTGATTTATTTATTCAACACCGCTCTCCTGCTTTATCACAGCTTTTACTGTCACATTTGTCAAAAGAAAATAATTCGCCCGAAATGGCAGAAACCCTATTTAAACAATATGCTACTGGGGTGAACATTTCTGTGGCATCCAGATATATGGCAACACAGGTCTTCATGCTTACAGCTAATTCAGGTAATTCGATCACCTCAATAGAGAAATCAGTCAGTTATCACCAGTTGAATTTGTTTGAGTAAACAGGGCCTCAGTGTTAAAAACTGTAATAGATTTGGCTGGCCAATAACTAAAGGGTGATGTATCTTTGTAGCGCATTAACATACCGGATCATGGCGTTTATAGATTATTACAAAATATTAGGCATTGAAAAAAATGCAACCGAAGATGATATTAAAAAAGCGTATCGCAAGCTAGCCCGAAAACTCCATCCTGATCTAAATCCCAATGACAAAAATGCCCATCAGAAATTTCAGCAGATCAATGAAGCCAATGAGGTTTTAAGCGATTTAGAGAAAAGAAAAAAATACGATACTTACGGAAAAGATTGGCAGCATGCCGATCAATTTGAGCAACAAAATAAATCACAGAGACAATCAGCCAATACAGGCGGCCGGGGATTTTACGGAGATTCAGGCGGAGGTGATTTTTCCGGTTTTTTTGATTCTATGTTTGGAGATGCAGGACATAGCAGGCAAACAAAATTTCGTGGACAGGATTTTCATGCCGAATTGAAATTAAATTTAACAGATGCTTGTCATACACATCAACAAACGCTTACCGTAACCGGAAAGCAAATCCGCATTACCATTCCTGCCGGTATAGAAAACGGCCAGGTGATCAAACTAAAAGGTTATGGTGCACCGGGTGTTAATGGCGGCCCAACCGGAGACTTATACATCACTTTTTCAATAGCACCACATCCGCAGTTTAAACGACTGGGGTTTGATCTTTATGCAACAACAAAAATTGATCTATATACAGCACTCCTTGGTGGCGAAACAACTATTGATACACTGAATGGAAAAGTTAAATTAACAGTAAAGCCCGAAACCCAATCGGGAACAAAAATCAGGTTAAAAGGAAAAGGATTTCCGGTTTATAAAAAGGAAAATGAATTTGGAGATCTGTATATCACTTATGAAGTGCAACTGCCTACTAACCTTACAGAAGAACAAACTAAACTT
>CANKNL010000155.1 GCA_947483345.1 Chitinophagaceae bacterium
ATAAATCTTTAGCAAAACATGGTTTTACCAAAGCGGATATTACCGATGTTTTTTTAACCCATCTGCATTTTGATCATTGTGGAGGAAGCATTGTAAGAGCAGGCAATCAATTAGTGCCTGCCTTTAAAAACGCCACCTACTGGAGCAATGAACAACACTGGAAATGGGCCACAGCACCTAATGACAGAGAGAAAGCGAGTTTTTTAAAAGACAATATTTTACCCATACAGGAAAGCGGGCAGTTGAAGTTTCTAGTCGGGAGCCCGGAGTTGTCAGTCGGGAGTACTGGTGCTGCAGCCAACTCCAATCTCACGACTCATGACTCACGACTCACGACTAATTTATCCTTCTTCACCGTAAGCGGACACACCGAAGCCATGATGTTACCTAAAATAAATTACAAGGGAAAAACCATTGTATTTATGGCCGATCTTTTACCATCAGCAGCTCATATACCATTGCCTTATGTTATGGCCTACGATATGTTCCCACTGACAACCTTAACTGAAAAGAAATTATTTCTGACAGAGGCGCTACAAAATGATTATATTTTATTTTTTGAGCATGACCCATTGATTGAATGCTGCACACTTCAAATGACAGAAAAAGGAATACGGGTTAACGAAACATTTAAGTTGAGTCGTTTATAAAATCACCTGGTACTGATTAATGAACTTAAGGGGTGCCGCAGGTTTTTATAACTCATCATATCAATCTTAATACTGCCTACAGCAATGGGGCTTTCGGCCCTTAACAATAAGTGATTGGGATCATCACTCAGCCAGGCAGTCATTTTTTCGCCACCTTCAAAAATGGTTCCTTTAATCAACAGTGGCCTAATTTTAATGGCATTGAATTTTCCGTAACGCGTTTTAATTTTTTCTTTACCCATGTAACGGATATACATATGAAAAACCTCGTCATCTAAAAACATGTCAAAAAGAATTTTATCATCCACCTTATATTTATCAAAATTTATATTTCTTACATAATAAACCATGCTCACCACATCCTGTATACAATCGGAAACATCGTAAACCCCATTGGTACTGATGGCCTTATTGGCAGCATGATTAAAGGTTACGTTATTGTATTTTTTGTACCCGCCTTCATCTACTTGGCGAACAAATTTATAAGGCAGCATATTGAATGTATCGATATAGCTTTCGTACCGGTCTCGCACTTTAAAAAATCCATCAAAAAATGAATAAGTAGAACCTGTACCCAACAAATGATAAACCGGTTTGCCATTATACCGCTCCAGCGTTGATGTAAAAACAGCTTCTCCTGCGCCTACATACACGCCCAATGTGCTGTAAAAAACTTTCATCTTCACTTCTTCATCAGCTTTAAAGGCATTATTTCTAATGCTGCAGGTGTCATCATATGCTGCCGTAAAACTTAAGCTGCAGAAACCTGTAACCAAAAAAACAATTTTAAAGTATCTGATCATTTTTCTTTATTTATTTTAATTCCCAAAATTAATAAACTCCCGATTAATGCGGGGATAAACAGATTGATAAACCAAATGCCAAATGTGGCGGTCAATATGCCGATGGTATTGGTGCTATAAGAAAATAATGTTTTTGCCACAGTGCCTCTTATTCCCAGTTCTGCAATGGCTAATGACGGAATAATAGCCATTATCCAGAACATCACGGTGATCATCCAAAAACCAATCCAAATATTTTGTTCAACCTCTAACAACTGCAGCATAAAGATGTATTGTAAAACGAAAACAACATACCTGAAAAAGGATATAGACAGCAACCTTAACAAAATTTTTGCATCAAATGTTTCTAAAACGTTAATGTATTTAGAAAACCGGGCAGCAAATGGCCATTTTTCAATCAACTGTATCAACCAGCCTAATCTAAAAAAGAAAAATATAAACACCACTGTGCCGGTTACGCTGCCGTAAAAAAATACCCTGACCCAAAAAACCGAGATCCCCATTAGGGTATCTGTTGCCTGCATGGTAAACAGCAAATACAGTAAACCCAGACAACCCATCAGCATCGTAATAATTAACTGTGCCATGCCCCCTGCAATGGAAAGTGTTATGGCTTTAATGCGGTTACCTTCCTGCACAAAAAGAATCCGGCCGCCATACTCGCCAATCCGGTTTGGTGTGTTTAGCGAAAAGCTAACACCACATAAAACAGATTTAAAAGCGGTAAGAAAACTTATGGGCTGAATGGATCTTAACAGCCATTGCCATTTACGGGCCTCTAATCCCCAGTTTACAAAAACGAATACAATGATCAGCCAAAATTTCCAGGCCGTTGGTCCAAATGGCATGGCTTTAATGAGGGCTATGGAAGCATCTATATCGGGCTGGGCCTTAACCTGCAAGTATAATGAATAAAATAACCAGACAGCCAATAAGGGACCAACAACCCATTTGATTAATATTTTGATACTTTTGTTCAATACACAATGTTAGTTTAAATATTACTAAGTACTATTTATCTCAAATACGTGAATTGGTAAAGTGACATAATTAAATCGAATTGCAACACAAAACAAAGATAATATTAGGGATCGATCCGGGTACCATCATCATGGGATATGGATTGGTAAAAGTTGAGGGTAATAAAATTACCTTATTGGAAATGGGTGTTTTACAACCCGGCAAAGTTAAAGACAGTTATAAAAAACTACAGCTTATTTTTAATACGGTCAGTGGACTTATCACAAAATATCAGCCGGATACATTTGCCATTGAGGCTCCATTTTTTGGTAAGAATGTACAAAGTATGCTAAAGTTGGGCAGGGCACAGGGTGTGGCCATAGCTGCAGCCATGCGGCATGGACTTGAGGTAACAGAATATCTGCCCAAAAAAGTAAAGCAATCCATTACCGGCAATGGCAATGCAACAAAAGAGCAGGTGATGAAAATGTTAAAGCAGATTTTATCATTTACCGAAGACCCAACACATTATGATGCAACTGATGCCCTGGCAGTAGCAGTCTGTCATTTTTTTCAGCAAAAAACGGCTTTACCCGGTGCTGTAGAAAAGTCTACTGGCTGGAAAGATTTTCTGGAAAAAAATCCCGGTAAATTAAAAACAAAGAAATGAAACCGGTTAACTTAACCTGGTATTAACAAAACTTAACCTGTTGCAGTTTAATTTCATATCACCTTAATAGCTTTAATAGCAGATGGTTATTCGTTCAAAAACATTGCGGCTGGTCATTTTAACCAGTACAGTACTGATCACTATTATCGTGGCCATACAGCTGGTATGGCTGCAAAAAGTTTATTTATACGAAGAGAAGCAGTTTAATATTAATGTTTCAAAAAGTATCCGCAGTTTTTATACTGATATGCAATTGGTAAATGACGCCACAGACAATGTTCAAAAAGTGATTGAAAATGTTAACCAGGATGTCTATCTATTAAAAATTGATTGTAGTCCAAATCTTGAGCAGTTATGGGTAAATTTAAAAGGCGAGTTGATTGATTTTGATGTTTATACCGATTGCCGGGCGGCCATCTATAGTGTTATTGAAAATAAATATATTGCTGAGCAATACATTGATCTCCCCGATTCTTATTTTCCATCGCAGTCAAAAAAAGCGCTCCCTGTTTATAAGCGGGATTATGACTATATTATTTTATATTTCCCACACCGGGGACAATATATCGTTAATCAAATGAAATTTTGGATCGGTTCCAGCGGGTTGCTCTTGCTGGTTTTAATTGGTTTTGGGTTCAGTATTTTTTATCTGTACAGGCAAAAATTTTTTAACGAAACACAAAAAGATTTTGTCAATAATTTTACGCATGAATTTAAAACGCCACTGGCTGTAATTAAAATAGCTGCTGATGTGTTACATCAGAAAAATATTATTGAAAAACCTGAAAAGCTTAAAAACTATGCCGGTATCATTCAGGAACAAACGGCGCACTTGCAATCACAGGTTCAAAAACTTTTGGAAATTGCCTATACAGACAGAAGTCATCTGCCGCTTACCAAGGAAAGATTTGATGTTAATCTGCTGATTGCGGAATCCATTGAAGACCTTCAACCCTTAATTGAACAAAAAAAAGGTATTGTAAAGACAAGTTTTGGACAGTGCGACGCTATCATTAATGCGGATAAAGCCTATTTAAGATTGTGCTTGATTAACCTGATAGAAAATGCCATCAAATATGCTGCGGTTCCGGTAATTGATATTAGCACAAAAATTGACCCGCCGCTGTTCTGCATTGCTGTTAAAGATAATGGCATAGGAATTGCCATTGAACATCAAAAGAAAATATTTGAGCGGTTTTACAGGATCACTGATGGTGAACGGCATTCCAGTAAAGGGTTTGGACTTGGTTTAAATTTTGTAAAGAAAGTTATAGACACCCATAAAGGTAAAATTGAAGTGATCAGTGAACCTGGAAAAGGAAGCACATTTATTATAAAACTACCATGCAAATAATGATCGTACCATGTTAAAAGGAAAAGTATTATTGGCCGAAGATGACCTGTCGCTTGGATTTGTAATAAAAGATTCATTGCAGGATATCGGTTTTGAAGTAACCCATTGCCCCGATGGAGAAATAGCCTGGCAGCAATTTCAAAAGAAAGAATTTGACATATGCCTGCTGGACATCAACATGCCTGCCAGAGATGGGTTTTCGCTGGCTAAAAAAATAAGACAGTTAAGTGATGTTGTCCCAATCATATTTTTAACAGCAAAAAGTTTGCAGGAAGATAAGGTAAAGGGATTTCAGTCTGGTGCTGATGATTACATTACCAAGCCCTTCAGCATTGAAGAATTAATTTTACGCATGGAGGTTTTTTTAAGACGAACAAAAAAACTACAGGCCGATACCGAAGAGATTTATCAACTGGGTAAATTAAAATTTGTAGTTAATGAATTAAAAATATATAACGGCAAGGAAGAAATTACACTCACCCAGAAAGAATCGGACCTGCTGCGGTTTTTTGCCCAACACGAAAACAAAGTATTAAAACGGGATGAAGTTTTACTGCATGTTTGGGGTAAAGATGATTATTTTTTAGGGCGCAGTATGGATGTATTTATTACAAAACTCCGAAAACATTTTAAAGCCGACCCCGGCATTTTATTGGAAACCATTCATGGCGTTGGTTTCAGATTACAGATCAGGTAAATGATAAATTTTCAAGTATTTTATCCTGTGTTGCTTTCAGTGCTTCAGGCGTTGGACTTAGCTTTGCCCTTGTAAAATTCAAATCATTTGGCGAATTAATGGGTATCAAATGCATATGGGCATGGGGCACTTCCAAACCAATAACACTGATACCGCATCTTTTACATTCAAATGCTTTTTCAATAGCGTGTGCAACCGGCTTGGCAAAAACCAGCATCTCGGCCAGGTAATTATCGGGTACATCAAATATTTTATTTATCTCAATCTTGGGCACCACCAGTACATGACCAGTTACCAGGGGCTCAATATCCAAAAAAGCAATAAATTTTTCGCTCTCGGCAATTTTATAAGCGGGTATATCGCCATTGATAATTTTCGTAAACACAGACATAAAAAATATTTGAGTAAATTTTCGGCACAAAAACCATACTGAACTGACTGGCATTTTTAATGCCCTACAGATCGATCTTTTCTATTCTGAATTTCATGACCCCGGCTGGTACTATCACATCTACCTCATCGCCGATTATTTTACCCAGTAAGCTGTTACCAATGGGAGAAGTAACCGAAATTTTTCCCTCCTTGAGGTTGGCTTCATTTTCTGAAACAATTTTATAAGTTACCTGTTTTTTTGTATTTAGATTGGTGAGGGTTACCCTTGTAAGTATGGATACCTTACTGGTATCAATATTACTTTCATCCAAAATACGGGCATTGGCAATTACGCCTTCCAGATATTTTATTTTCGCTTCAAGCATACCCTGCCCTTCTTTAGCCGCGTCGTATTCCGCATTTTCTTTTAAGTCTCCTTTTTCTCTTGCTTCTGCAATGGCATGACTTGCTGCGGGTCTCAGAACACCCTTCATATGCTGCAACTCATCCTTTAATCTTTCAAATGTTTCGGCGGTTACATAATTAGTTGCGTTCATAAAATTCAGTTTAAACAAATAAAAAAAATACAACGCCTCAGATAGCCTAAGGCGTTGTACAGTTCACAAAAATAGTAAAAAATTTATATTTCCAGCTTTTCTATGATAACCAAGCTCATTTTATAAAAGGCTTCGGTTGAATAGCCTGCAATATGTGGTGTTAATAATACATCAGGTTGTGCTGTAAGATAACTCATTTCCGCCTGTTCGGAGGCAGTTAAGCGCGCTAATTGCTCGTTCTCCAATACATCTAAAGCTGCGCCGGCAATCCAATCTTGTTTTAAAGCATCTATTAAGGCTGAGGTTTTTATTACAGCTCCCCTCGACGTGTTAATAATAACAGGTTGTTGTTGAAGGGATTTAAAAAAACGGTCATCGGCCATATGTGTCGTATCATCCGACAGTGGCACATGAAAACTGATGACATCAGCAAAACGACAGATCTCTTCCAGGTTGCTTTCTTTTACATAATCATTACCAAAAGCATACTTATTTTTATCATATGCCAAAACGGTTACATCAAAAGCGCCCAACAATTTGGCAAAGCTGCTGCCGGTATTTCCATAACCGATGATACCAATTGTTTTACCGGTTAACTCGGTTCCCCTGTTGTCTTCACGAATCCATTTCCCTTTTTTAATTTCTTCAAAGCTGCTGCTGATTTTATGTTGCAGACTAAGCAACATGCCTAAGGCATGCTCTGCTACTGCCGTACGGTTGCCTTCGGGGCTGCTTACACATTTAATGCCTTTAGTTTCGGCATACGTAACATCTATCAATTCCATACCGCTACCCAACCTGCCAATCCATTTTAGTTTATCAGCTTTATCTAAAATCGGGCGATCAATTTTCAATCTGGTTGTTACAATAATACCTACGGCGTCAACAATTAGTTCGGCTAATTCATTATAAGTTATATCAGGAAGATACTGCACTGTAAATCCCTTTTTTTGTAAAGTTTCAATTAATACGTCATGAACTTTAGCCGTTAGTATCACTAATTTTTCTGTACTCATTTCAATGCAATCATACTGATTTCCACATTCACATTTTTAGGCAGGCCCTTTACAGCCACTGTTTCTCTGGCAGGATAATCGGCCGTAAAATAGCTGCCATAAATGTCATTTACAGCTGCAAACAACGCCATGTCACTTAAAAAAATGGTTGTTTTTACAACATCGCCGAATTCCATCCCGGCTTCTGTTAGTATGGCTTTCAGGTTTTTCATTACCTG